>CAILKC010000049.1 GCA_903834675.1 uncultured Victivallales bacterium
CACCCAGGCGATGGCGGCCCGCGAATCGCGCTTGTGGAGTACCGCATGTCCCGTCGCCAACCCGGAGAGCAGCAGGTCAATGGCGAAGAACGCCTGGTGCCAGGCGTCGTGCCACAGATTACCAGCGGCCATCGTCATCGCGGTCTGTCCCCCCAGGAATCAGCGGTTACCGTACCCTTCGCGCTGGCCCGGGGCAACCCGCCGAAGTCAGCTGTCAGGCACTGGCGAAGCTCATGGCCAGGGTTGGCGCAGCTCCGGGCCTCAGTGTACAGTGTGCAACGGTGGTGACGTTCTGTACGCCTCTGTTGTCGCCCAAGGAGTGCGCCCCGTGAAATTCATACTTGTGATCCTGGTGATCTTAGCGGCCGTGGTCCTGTTTGCGCTGTTTGGTCCCGCCAAGCCGCAGCCGCCGCCCGTGGCCAGCCCGGCCCAGCAACCCGCCACCACCACCGCCGGACCGAGGCCACAGCCAGCGGCTCCGCCGGTCGCCCAGGCCAAGCCTCAACCCTCGCCGCGCCAACAGGGCGAGATGTCGGTGCCCGTAGCGGCCACCGGCGTCACCACCGAGACCGTCAACCTCGGCGGTGGGGGCGCCTACGACGCGAAGCGCTACATGACCGACAAGCTGCAGCGGGTCAGCCCCCAGTCGGAGCCCAAGAAGAAGCGCTGATTCCGCCAAGGACACTCCCGGATGATCGCGATCGTGGATTACGAGGCAGGCAACCTTACCAGTGTTGCCGCGGCGCTGCGCTCCTTGGGCGTGCAGGCCACCATCACTTCGGAACCTGCCGTCATTGCCGCTGCCGAGCGCCTGGTTTTTCCCGGCGTTGGCGCCGCTGGCAGCGCCATGCGCAACCTACGGCGCCTGGGCCTGGCAGAACCGCTGCGCCAGGCCGTGGCCGCCGGCAAGCCCTTCCTCGGCATCTGCCTGGGGTTTCAGATCCTCTTTGAGCACAGCGCCGAGGATGGTGGGGTTGATCTCCTGGGCGTCTTTCGCGGCCGGGTGGTGCGCTTTGCCGACGGCATGGTCGAGGGCGGCATGGGGCCTCTGAAGGTGCCCCAGATGGGCTGGAATCTGGCCGCTTTCCGCGGCGACCATCCCGTCTGGCATGGCCTCCCCGCCGACAGCGAGTTCTACTTCGTGCATTCCTACTACCCCGAGCCTGAACCGGCCGACGTCTGCGCGACCACGATCTACGGCAAGACCTTCGCCTCCGGCGTGGCCCGCGGTAACGTCGTCGCCTTCCAGTTCCACCCGGAAAAGAGCGGTCGGCCCGGCCTGCAACTGCTCCGCAACTTCTGCGCCTGGTCGCCGGCATGAGGACCGTCACGCGATGCTGAGTAAACGCATCATTCCCTGCCTGGACGTGCGCGCCGGTCGCTGCACCAAAGGCGTCCGCTTCCAGGACAACGTCGACGTCGGCGACCCCGTCGACATGGCGGCGTACTACTACGAGCAGGGCGCCGACGAGCTGGTGTTCTACGACATTACCGCCTCCGCCGAAGGCCGCGGCATCATGCTCGACGTAGTCCGCCGGGTCGCCCAACGCATCTTCATCCCCTTCGCGGTCGGTGGCGGCCTGAATACCCTCGAAGATATGCGCGCGGTGCTGCTGGCAGGGGCGGAGAAGATCAGCGTCAACTCGGGCGCGGTGAAGAACCCTGACATCATCCGCCAGGGCGCTGAGGCCTTTGGCCGCCAGTGTATCGTCCTCGGCATGGACGCACTCCGGGTTGAGGCGAGCGAGACGACCCCCAGCGGTTATGAAGTCGTCATCCATGGCGGCCGCATTCGCACCGGCATGGATGCCCTCGGCTGGGCCCGACGCGCCGAGGCCCTCGGCGCCGGCGAGATCTGCCTCAACAGCATCGATGCCGATGGCACCTGCACCGGCTACGAACTGACCGTCACCCGCATGATCTCCACAGGCGTCGGCATTCCCGTCATCGCCTCCGGCGGCGCCGGCAAACCCGAGCACCTGGCCGAGGTGCTGACCACGGCCGCGGCCGACGCCGCCCTGGTGGCCAGCATGACCCACTTCGGCGGCTACACCATCCGCGACCTCAAGGACTGCCTGCACCAGCGCGGCATCAAGGTGCGCGGTACCTGGTGACCTCGCTCAGCCGCCGTAGCTCAGCAGCACCTTACCCGTCGTGCCCGCCGCGAAGGCGTCAAACGCCTCCTGGGCGCGCTCCAGGGGGAAGGTGTGCGTGACCAACTGCGCCACCGGCAGCCCGTCCTGGTACAGCTTCAGCATGGCCGGGAACTCGCCCACGTGGAAGAACCAGGAGCCGACCGCACGGACGTCGCGGCGGATGAAATCGTTGCTCGGCGAGAGTTCGACCGTAGGCTGTTCGCCGTTGAAAACGACCAGCCCGGCGGTGCGCACCGCCTTGAAGCACTGCTTGGCCGTCTGCGGGACCCCGGCCGCCTCGATGCAGGCATCCGCACCCTTGCCCCCAGTGGCCGCCTTAATCGCCTCCACGGCATCCTGCTCTTTGGCGTTGATGACCAGCTTGGCGCCCAGCCGGGTCGCCAGGGCCAGCCGCTCCGGGGCCAGGTCCACCGCGATGACGGTCCGCCCCAGGTAGGCCTGCACCAGCACGCTCCCCAGACCGATGGGCCCAAGGCCCAGGATCGCCACAGTGCGGATGTCGGCGCCGGCAAGCTTCAGGCTGGTGTGGTAAGGCACGCCCATGCCATCGCCCGTGATCAGCACGCCCACCTCGTCCGGCACCTCGTCCGGCAACGGCAGACAGGCCGTCTCCCCCGTGAGGAACTGCTCCGCGTGCATGCTGCCGAAGAACTTGAAACTGGAACACCAGGTCGACTGCCCCTGACGGCAGGCCTCACACTCCGGCCGGCCGCACCCGGCAATGGCCGAGGCCCCCACGCGCTGGCCGACCCGCACCCGGGTGACCCCCTCGCCGATACGCGCCACCGTGCCCATGCCCTCGTGGCCGGAATTGCCCGCCGCCGCGCCGGCCCCCCGAAACGAGCTCAACTCGCTGCCGCAGAGCGCCGAGACGCGGGTGCGAATCACCACCTGCCCCGGGCCGGGGACGGGGTCCGCCACCTCGATGACCCGGCACTTGCTCTGACCATCCAGCTTTAACGTACGCATAGCTCAAGCCCTCTCCCTCAGATGGAAAACTCGCGTTGCACCTGGACCGCACGCCCCAGGCGCACGGACCGCCGCAGTGCCGCCTCAAAGCGCAGCTCCTCGAGTCCAGCCTGGCCCGGAACCGGCGCCGCTTCCCCGCGTCGCAGGCTCTCCAGGTAGGCCCCGATGGCCTTGCCAAACGAGGCCCGGTACTGGTCCCATCGCGAGGTGTTACGGGTCACGGAGAGGATCTCGTGGCGCTTGGTTGAGTAGTCCAGCACCTCCAGATCACCATCCAGGCAGCGCAGGTGGAAACGCCCGCCGGTGAAGTTCACGATCAGCTCGAAGAGCGGAAAGCCGAAGTTCAGCGCCCAGGTGCCCAGGATCGTTCCCGAGGCGCCACCCACGAAGCGGATGGTACCGGCGATATCGGCCACCTCCGCCTTGCCGTGCGCGCACTTCAGCCCGCTCTCCTGCGCCATGATGGTCTCCGCCGGTCCGACGAAGTAATGCAACAGGTCGATGCAGTGGCTCCAACAGGCGTAGTTCACCGCCGCCACCGCGTTCAGCGGCGTCCCGAAAGACCGTTTCGCCAGGATCTCGCGGGCCGCGAGGACCTGATCGAAGAACCGATAGTTGAAGATCATCGCCGTCTGGCAACCCTGAGCGTGGAACTGCGCCAGCAGCCCCTGCGCGGTGGCAAAGTCCTCTTCGCTGACGTTGTCCTGGCCATTGCGGGCCACCAGCGGCTTCTCCAGAAACAGCCGCCGCGGCCGCAGCGGCAGCAGTTCGGCGAGCACGTCCGCCCGCGTCGTCTCGTTGGTCAGCACAAACACCGAGTCGGGGTCCGTCGCCAGCAGCTCGGCGAGCGAGGAGTACGCCTTGCCACCGAAGGCGGCGGCGCAGGCCTCGGCCTTGGTCCGCGTGCGGCTGAAGTACGCCAATTCGACGTCCTTCTGAGTCTTCAGAAAGGGCAGATAGCAGTCTTTCGCCACGGTGCCTGTACCGACGATCGCAATGCGCATGTCGCTCTCCTCCTGTCGTGCTTCCACACCCAGCCTGAACCAGCCGTTGGGCTGTCGGCAGCCGGTGGCGAATATGAGTGGCTATTGGAACGCCGTCAACCAGCCGCGTTCCGGCAAATCGGCCACGGCATCTGGGCGGCGGGGCCGGAATCGGGCATATTGTGGCGGCTCCGGGTGATCCGCGCGACGCCAGGCCCGCCGCACCCCACGGTGAGTTCGGCCTGTGGGTCGAGCGCCGTGCGGCGGTCCCCTGGCCCCCTTTGTGGAGAGGAAGCATGAACCTGCGACACTGCTCACTGCTGCTGGCTGCCGTCCCGACCCTCCTCGCCCAGAACCGCGAGCCACGCACCGCGCCGGCGGTCTTCCACGTGGATTCGGGCCGCGGCCAGGACGCCGCCGACGGACTGACGCCCGCGACGGCCTGGCGGTCGCTGGAACGGGTCAACCGGGCGAGCTTGATCCCCGGCGACGCGGTGCGCTTCCAGCGCGGCGGCCTCTGGCGTGGCTCGCTCCGCCCCCAGAGCGGCAGCCCGCAACGGCGCATCTCCTACGGCGCCTACGGCGAGGGCGAGCTGCCCATCCTGCAAGGCTCGGCAGCGCGCGACGCGGCCAGCGACTGGGAAGAGGTCAGCCCCGGCGTCTGGGCCACCCGCAAGCCCGCCTACACGCTGGGCCCGTCCCTCCTTGACCTGCGCCGCAGCGAGTGGTCACTTCACCAGGAGAGCGGCGCCCAGGTGGCCATCGAGCGCGGCGGCGAGGAGAACCAAGTCCGCTATCGGCTGACCTGCTCGGCGGCCGGGAGCGCCTCCAACCACCTCCAGCTCTGGGGACCGCTCATCGCTGCCGAGCTCTCCCCGACGGTGCTTATCCGCCTGCGCCTGCGTTGCAGCGTGCCATTCCGCCCCGCCGGGATGCAGATCATGCGCCGACAGGCGCCCTGGTCCGGCTACCGCGCCTCGGCCCAGAACTTCTGCGAGGTCGGCGAGGCCTGGCAGACCGTTGACGTTATCCTTCACGGCGCCAGCGTCGGCGACCTGCCCGCTCCGAACCTCTTCCTCGGCGGTCGACTGCCCGCGGGGGCGGTCTTCGAGGTCGAACCGATCGGCCTCTGGGCGGCTACCGCGGATCGAGAGGACAACCTGGCTGTGGACGTCGGCAATATCATCTTCGACCATGGCCCCGTGTGTGGCGTCAAGAAATGGCGCCTCGAGGACCTGAAGACGCCCGGCGACTATGTCTACCTGGGCCCCAGCCAGCAGGTGCTCCTCCGTGCCGACGGCAACCCGGCCCTGCGCTACCGCAGTATCGAACTCGCACTCAAGGAGCACATCGTCTCCCAGGGCGGCATTCACGATGTCACCTACGAGGATCTGGCCGTGCGCTATGGCGCGGCACACGGGTTCGGCGGCGGCGGAACCGCCCGGCTGACCCTCCGCAACTGCGCGGTCTCCTTCATCGGTGGGGCCCACCAGATGACTCGAGCCGACGGGGTACCGGTACGCTATGGCAATGGCATCGAGTTCTGGAATGGCGGCACGGACCTCCTGGTCGAGGGCTGTCGCCTGTGGGAAATCTACGACGCGGCCCTCACCAACCAGGGCTCGGGCGCGGACTCGCGGCAGATCAATATCGTCTACCGCAACAACGTGATCTGGAACTCCGAGTATTCGTTCGAGTACTGGAACCGCCCTGCAACTGCGGTCACCGAGAATATTCTGTTCGAAAACAATACCTGTGTGGACGCGGGACGCGGCTGGGCCCACGGTCAACGGCCTGACCTCAACGGTGCTCACCTGATGTTCTACAGCAATGTCGCCAAGACCCGTGCTTTCGTGGTCCGCAACAACATCTTCTGCAACTCCACGGAAGTCTGCCTGCGCCAGGACAACGACTGGCGCGCCGAACTGAGCGTCGACCACAACCTCTGGTATCAGGAGAGCAAGCCCATCGTGCGCTTCCTCGTCAAGCAGTACTACAAGGCCGACGAGCTGGACCGCTATCGTCTGGAGGTCGGCTTCGATGCGCATTCCACCGTGGCGGCGCCGCTCTTCGTCAACGCCGCGGCGCGAGACTATCGCCTCGCCCCGGAGAGCCCCGGGCGCACTCTCGCCCACGACGGCGGCAGGGTCGGAGCGCGGCCGCCGGAGTGAGGGCGCCGCCGGGATCTGGAGCGGCCGCGGCCCGCGGCCAGAGCCGACCCGACGGTCGGCGCTCCCAGGAGGGAATCACTCAGGTTACAACTCCGGTGCATTTCCCTGCCCCAACGGGGCTGTGGCTCAGAGCCCCGGGTTGCGGCCAGGGTGCCGCTACCCTGGGTCAAGTGAGGAGGTAGCGGTAGTCGTCGAGGCCCTCTTCGAAGTGGAGGGTGGGGATGAGGTCCATGCGGGCGTTGGTGGCACACCACGAGTAGTCGTCCTCGCGGCAGTCGAGGGCGTAATACGGATCGCCGACGGAGCCATTCCAGTGCCAGGAGAGGCGGAAGGCCAGGCCGTACTCCTGCGCGCACCCCGGGCTACGGGGCAAAGCGGAAATGCACGAAGACCCGGCCAAAGTTGCTGCTGTCCTTCTCGACCCGGTGGTACAGGTGTTTGATCTCAGGTTGGTTCAAGAAGCGCAGGACCCGCTTCTTCAGTTGGCCGCTGCCCTTGCCGGGGATGATTTCCACCAGTTCGATGCGCTTGCGTACGGCATCCTGGATGACCCGCTGCAGCTCCGTTTCCAGCCGGTCGCCCTGATTGAAGATGTCATGCAGATCGAGTTTGAGTTTCGCCATCGAGGGTCGTTCTCCGCGCCAGCGCTGCCGCCTGCTCTACCCGGGGCAAGATAGCACGCCGTGCGGGCGTCGTCGTGTAGCCGCTTCGACCCGGTTGTCGGCGCTCCCAGGAGAATGGAGCGGCCGCGGCTCGCGGCCAGCCGACCCACCGGTCGGCGCTCCCAGGAGAATGGAGCGGCCGCGGCTCGCGGCCAGCCGACCCACCGGTCGGCGCTCCCAGGGAATGGAGCGGCCGCGGCTCGCGGCCAGCCGACCCACCGGTCGGCGCTCCCAGGGAATGGAGCGGCCGCGGCTCGCGGCCAGCCGACCCACCGGTCGGCGCTCCCAGGATCTGGAGCGGCCGCGGCTCGCTCAGTCCAGCAGGCTATTCACCAGCGCTATGGAGGTCGCGGCAAGGTTCTCGCCCACGGCGGGGCTGAGCTTGCTGGACCTGGCCGTTCTGGGCTCGTAGCCCTCGCCCTTGTGTACCTGCTCGGAACCCGGCACATAGCCAATGCAGCCGTTGGCCAGTTCTACGACATAGGTGTAGCGCGCCTTCGACTGCGCCTTGATCTCCAACCCGAAGCGGCAGAAGTACTCCGCCGGGTTGGCCACCAGGCACGCTGGACCGATGCGGAGCGCCTGCACTTCGGCCGGGACGGTTGGCTCGTGCCGGTTCATCTCGCGCAACAACATGATCTCACGGGCAAAGACCGCATCGCCATCCCAGGGGCTGGTCGCGGTACGCCCGGCCAGGCAGGCTGCGGCCGCCTGCAACACGGACTCGGGAATCAGGCGCGGTTCCAGGTTCAACACCCTAAGCGCGCTGCCCACCGCGAGGTCCGACTCCGCCACGGGTTGGGACAACACCTTGATCGCCTCGCCCGCCAGGCAATGCCCGATCAGCTTGCCCCAGGGCTCGCCGCCTTCCCACTGGCCGGGGGCGGTGCGGTTGTTCACCTGGGTCACATCCCCGCAGGCCCCATTGACGAAGACGGTCACGCCGCCCGCCCCCATCACCGCCGCCACCGCCTGGCGTAGGTAGTACGGGTAGTCCGCCGAAAAGCCGGCTCCGCCCACCCCCACGGTGCAGTGACAGGTGTAGTTCACCAGACAACCCAGAAACCGCCCGCTGGCCGCCGCGAAAGCCCCGATCACTCCCACTTCGGGATCCACTGGCCCGGCGGGCTCGATAATGTCCGTGTTGCCCTTCCCCGGATGGGTTGCCTCCTTGCCGCCCTGCAGGCGGAAGCGCCGGTTGAAGGCAACCCCTTCCTGGCGCCCGGAACCGAAACGAAACTGCGCCTCGACGCGGCCCTGCCACGCCTCAATCACCGCCTCGGCAATGGCCGTGCTGACCCGCTCGCAGTAGGCTGGGTCCGCCTCGCTCATGAAGACCTCGCAGGTGGCGCCGCCGTTGTGCGTATGGCTTGCAGCCACCATCACGGCGCCCTCGTCAAGCCCGGTCACCTCATGGATGCGACGGCGCGCCCGCAGCACCATGGAGCGTTTTACCGAGAGCGCGTCGACCCCCACGACGGCGACGCTACGCACGCCGTCGTGAACCACCATCGCGGTGACCAGCAACGGGTCGTGGATGCTCGCGCCGAAGCGCTTCAGCAGCATCCCCGGCATCTCGCTGCCCACCACTGGCGTGATGTCCCGTACGGCGAATCCAGCGCTTTTCAGTGGGGCTGTCATAGGATCACTCCTGCAAGACACACGGCGTTTCTTTCGGGTCGTGCGTGGCCCGCCGGCTTGGCCCTACGCCTGCACCGGCGGCACCGCCCGCGAGGGCTGCTCGTAGACGACGTCTTCCAACAGCGCCGCCATCTGCGGGATGTCAGCGACCTCCAGCAAACCAAAACAGAACAGTGACTGGTAGCTCTCGTAACGCTCGGCGCCCTCGATGAGATGTACCAGCGACGCCACCGTACCATAGGCCGTGATCTTGCTGAACAGCTCTGGCTCCAGCGCGGCGGCCAGCAAGGCAACGACGGCGGTAATCTGCCCATCGCCCACCAGCTCGAGTCGGCCCGCAGGCAGGTCCGCCGCCGCGAAACGAGCACAGGCCAACACCTGCGCAACTTGATGCCCCAAAAGGCGCTGCCCGGCTGTCTCCAGCAGCATCAGCAGTTGCCAGTTGGCGGCGTTTTCCCCCGTGCCAAGGATGTCCGCGACCAGCAGGGTGCCGGGCCGCTCCTGCCGCGCCAGGAGGCTCTGCGCCCGTCCCGCGTCTGAAATCAGCAGCGTCACCGGTTCGCCAACCGCCCCCTGACAACGCCTGGAGACGGGAACCGCCCAGGGCCCGCAGCAAAGGATGCGGGTCTCGCCGTCGGCGCTGCCGGGGGCGGGCGTGGCCGCCGTCGCGGCGTAGTCCGGCAGGCGGAGGACCTGAACCAGCGCTTGGCGCAGGCGCCGCCGCGCCAGAGGGGTCCGCGGACTCCGCAGACCCGCCGCCAGACGGCGGGCTCGCATCATGGCCAGGTGCTGCAGGGTCTCCTGGCGCCGCGGCAGCCCGACGCAGAGCTGGCTCTCCGGCAGGAGCTCGTCCGGGCGCTGGAGGTCTTCGGCCGGGCCCTCGAGGCCCCAGTGCTTGGCGATGAAGCGGTAGAAGGCGTGCCGGTTGTCGGCGCCGTAGTTGTGGGTACCGGGGTCGGTATTGCTGTGGACTTCGATGCAGTCCGCGGCCCCGAAGGCGCGGTAGGTGGGCAGGATCGCGTCATAGATCACCGGCTTGGCGCGCTCGGTCTTGAAGCAGCAGTCGTCATTGGCATTGAGGATCTGCAGCAGGGGATGCGGCGCCAGCATGGCCGTCATCTCCTGGTAGTCGAGCACCGTGGCCAGGTCCACGGGGACCTGCTCCAAATCGCCGACGTCACTGCGACAACCGACTCGGGCCCGACAGCCGGTGTAGCCCGCGACGGGCACGCACAAGTTCACCCGCTCGTCCAACGCGGCGGCAATGATGGTCTGCCAGCCGCCCCCCGAGAGGCCAGTGACCCCGACGCGCCCGGGGTCGGCGCTGGGGTGCGCCAGCAGGATGTCCAAACCCTTGCTGAGGGCGAGAAAGAACAGGCCTACTCCGGCCATGCCGGTCACATTCAGCAGCGCGATGTTATTGTGGCACACGTCGGCACGCAGCTCGCCCATACCGATGAATTCCAGGTTCAGCGCCAGAACCCCACGGCGGGCCAGGTTCGCGCAGCGAATCTGCTTGTACTCAACCGCTTTGCCGCCGGCGTGATGGCCGTTGGGGTTGAGCACCACCGGCACCCGACCGCTGAGCTGGCTCGGCTCGTACAGCAGCCCGGGAATCCAGTAGTCGGGATAGATCTCATAGCGCAGCTTGCGGATGACATAGGATGCATCCGGGCGCAACGTCCGGCCCCAAACCACCCGCGGCGCCTGCTCGGCAATGCCCGCGGGAAACCCCCTCAGAAAAACCTCCGCCAGCGCCCGGCGCCGTAGCCGCGGCGCGGCCTCCCGCCAGGCCACGGGGTCCGTCGGCGCCGCAAACGGCGGCAGGTGCGCCAGCAGAAACGACTTGAGCAACCCCTCTGACTTGTCCAGCAGAGGCTTCTGACTCAGAACCGTAGTCCAGTCCATCCTGGTCCTCCAAGGTGAGAAGTTGTCAACGGCATCAACCTAGTGCCTCTGGGCGGAAGTAACTACCCACGTGGGGCCGGGTGGGCGCAAGTCAGCTCCGTAGGGGTTTGCTTGTAGGAGACTTGCAGCAACCTCGTATGACCCAAAGCGCTTCCCATTCCGCCCCTCGTCCGCCGCGGCGGACGAAGGGCGTTGGAGGGCGCCGCTGCGTCGGCGCCGCGGCGGCCACGCAGGGCCGCCCTCCAGGCGATCCGGCGCGTCCCGGCCGGATCGGAATGGGACCCGCGTCGGCA
>CAILKC010000050.1 GCA_903834675.1 uncultured Victivallales bacterium
AAACCGCCAATCCTTGGACCGCCCACGGCCTCGTGGGCAGTGGCCGCGAGCCGCGGCCGCTCCAATCTTAAACCGCCAATCCTTGGACCGCCCACGGCCTCGTGGGCAGTGGCCGCGAGCCGCGGCCGCTCCAATCTTAAACCGCCAATCCTTGGACCGCCCACGGCCGCGTGGGCAGTGGCCGCGAGCCGCGGCCGCTCCAATCCTTACCCTCATGCAGAGAACCGTTCGTATTGGTACCGTGGCTGACCAGGATCACTTTCGCCGCGAGGACATTCGGCGCATGAGCCCCAGCCGTCGGGTCCGGTTGGTCTTGGCTATGCAGCGGCGTTTTCTTGACTGGGACCGGCACCCCATGCAGCGCGTGGCGGTCATCCGCCGAATGGGAGATCCGTCGGATGCCGCATAAGCACAGCCTGGTGTCGAAAGGCATGCGCGAGTTCATCTGCTTGATGCAGCAACACGACGTCGAGTTTCTCATCTGTGGTGGACATGCCGTCGCCTTCCACGGCTACCCGCGCCTGACCCTGGACTTGGATATCCTGGTTAGGCCATCCAAGGCCAATGCTCGGAGGCTCATGGCGGCCCTGGCCGAGTTCGGTTTTGGCGCGGCCGGGATACCCGAAGATAGCTTTTCCCGGCGCGGCACGGCCGTGACTCTCGGCGTTCAGCCAAACCGTCATAGGGGAGTCGCATGGCCCTGCCTTATAGGTTAAGGAGATCATTGGAGCCATTGAGACAAGCGCTGCACGCTTTGGCTACCCGATTCACCTATCATGCCGTTTGCTCATTGAGGGGCTCCAAGCAAGTTAGGTTTCAGTCCATTCTGATTATGGCCCCTCATCCTGATGATGAAGTGCTTGGGCTTGGAGGGTTCGTGTTGCAGGTTCTGCAAGCCGGTGGAAAAGTTGACCTTGTCTTTCTTACCGATGGCGAAAAAAGCGGCAGCAGCCAGGACCGAGAAGAGATAAAGCGCGTGCGGATTGCTCAATCTGAAAGAGTCGCCAGTGAATGGGGCCTTCCGCTGGCATCTATCCATCGCCTGCATCTGCGGGACTCGATGGTGCCGCATAGAGGACAGCCGGGATTCGATGAGGCGGTTGTAGAACTGGTGCAGTTGCTTGACGATCTAGGTCCCGAGGCCGTGTTCGCTACGGATGCGCTCGACTATCACCAAGATCATGTCGCCTGCAGCGAAATGGCAACGGAAGCGCTAGGGCTATCAGCCAAGAAGCCAGAGTTGTGGTTTTACTGGGTCTGGGCGTGGTACCGCCTGGTGTGCCCGATGCAGTTGCACAAGATCCCGCTCAGCAAGCTGTGCAAGATTGATATTTCGGGTCAGATGGCCAAGAAGAAAGAGTTGCTGGACATCTACTTGAAACCGCTATCTCCTAAGGGAACTCCGTGGGGCGGTTGTTTGCCCGAAGCCATGTTGTATCCTTTCACCAAACCCTTTGAGTTTGTGCGAAAGTCGCTCGGTGTGGGCAAGAATCGAGCGGTGCAATAAGGATGGACCCAGGGCTGAATCTCACGCCCATACCAGACCCATGGCGTTGCGCTGGGCTGGTATTGCAGTGCGCCTTCGGCGCTTCCAACCGACTGCCTTATTGCGGAGGTTGTTTTTTTGCGTGAATAGGTACTATATAAGGCCTATGCATGCATGAACCCCCGGTTGGGAGTACGGGACGGGCGTTTGGGAATAAGCGAGACGATGCGACGGGTGCTGGCGCAAGGGGGGAAGTGTGGCGTGCCCGACTGGGGTCGAACCAGCGACCTTCTGCTTCGGAGGCAGAGGGTATAGCTACTAATACGCATTAGTGGTACCAAAATTGGTTGCAATCACTCAATCCTGACGATATGCTTCTTCCAGTGGTTCCCACCCGGTATCAGGAGCCACCAGAGAAGGGGTGTACGGTGTCCATTTTCCGGAAGAGCATGCCCAACGGCAAGACGGCGCCGACGTTCTACTACCGCATCATGGTGGACGGCAAGCGCTACATCGGCTCCACTGGCTGCGCCACTAAGGTTGCCGCCCTGAAGTTTGAGCGCGAGAAGCTTGATGTCCTGCGCCAGCAGCGCAGCGCCAAGGCGGTGGTGGAGAACTTCCGCGACGAGCTGGCCGGGGGCCGGCGGGTCGATCTGGACGAGGCCCTGGAGCTGTTCCGCGGCAAGCCCCGGCGCAAGCCCATCGGCGTCAAGCAGATGGCGTCCAAGGAGAGTTACTGGGCCGACTGGATCGCTTTTCTCAAGGCGCAGCACCCGTCCGCCCGGCGCCTTTCTGACGTGACCCTGGAGATGGCCGAGGCCTACATCCACCACCTCCGCGAGCACGGCAAGTTCGCCAAGACCATCGAGTACAAGCCGAAATACCGTCACCACGCGATCTCTTACGAGGCTGGGTGCGTCAAGCTGAGCCCCCGCACGGTCAACGTCTATCACAAGACCTTGCAGCAGATTTTCGGCACGCTCGCGGATGACGCCAGCCTCATGGAGAATCCCTTCCGCAAGGTCCCCAAGCTGGACAACGAGTACGAACACCGCGATGCCTTCACCCTTGAGGAGCTAAAGAAGATCGGGGAAGCCAGCCGGGCTGGCGACCCCTTCATCTTTGCGCTGTTCTGCATCGGCATGGCGACGGGGCTGCGCGAGGGCGACATCTGCACCCTGCGTTGGCAGGAGATTGACCTGGCCGTCGGCTGGATTGCCCGGAAGATGAGCAAGACCGGCAAGCTGGTCCGTATCCCCATCATGCTGCCGTTGCGCGCCTTCCTCGACCAGGCCGCGGCGACTCGTCTGCCCGACCAGGAGTACGTTCTGCCGGAACATGCCCGCGTCTACCTCAGCAACCCGAGCGGTATCGGTTACCGCGTCCGCGGGTTCCTGGAGGGGATCGAGATCACCACCACGAAGAAGGTCGAGGGCCGCTCGCGCCTGGTCAGCGTCAAGGACGTCCATAGCCTGCGCCACACCTTCTGCTACCTGGCGGCCATCCACGGCGTGCCGGCCAACATCGTGCAGTCCATCGTGGGCCACATGGACGAGCGGATGACGCAGATGTACATGGACCACGCCAGCGACCAGGTCAAGCGCGACAAGCTGGGCCAGCTTCCCGACTTCCTGGGCCAACTCCCGGAGGGGGCCGCGCTCACGCCGCCCGCGCCGCCGCCTGCCGACGAGGGTATTGCCAAGGCCATTGCCATCCTGGAGCAGATGCAGGGCGACGATCCTTCCCCCCGCTGGCGGGATCTCCGTGACGATGCCCTGGCCATCCTACGGGCTCTGGCGCACACCTGAGCGGCGAGTTCCCTGGTGGGTCAGGAACAGCCTGCCCGCCACTGGCGGTCCAGGCCTGACCCTTTCCCCGGGAATGTGGGAGGCGCGCTCTCGTAGAGCCTGAGCCCCGTCGAAGGCGGTCGCGGCGAATCCCGCTCCGGGAGAAACTGTCGGCCGGAGACCACTTCCCCCCTGGCGCGTTCTTGGGAAAAGTGAGCTGGCCGGTCAGATTGCCTGCCAGTTCTTCCACGGCTATGGCCACGAGGTCAAGTGGGAGGTCGTGGAGGAGCCCCTGCGGCTGTTGCCTGACACCATCGCTGCCGTCGCCGATGCGTGGGAGCGCTGGCTCGCCGGCCTGCGGTAGCTCCGCCATGCCCCTCAAGGACCTTGCCGAGTACCTGAAGATGTCCGACCGCCCGCTCTACGGGTACGCCCAGAAGGGGCTGCTCCCCGGCATCAAGATCGGCTCGGCCTGGCGTTTCCGTAAGGCCGATATCGACGCCTGGATCGAGGAACAGCGCCAGTTGACGGAACAGAGCATCTCGGCGCGGTGGAAGGAGCACTAGGCGCGGCGGGCGCCTGTGGGTTGACGGTGGAAGGTGGTAGGTTGGGGTGCCAGTACCGCGCCCAGGCCGGAAAGCGGCCGTTCTGGAGATGCGGTGGGCTCCACCGCGGTATGGTGGAGAGGCGGTGGGGGGCCACCGCCGCGCCTGAGGCCAGGCGCCTCTCCAGAAGAGTGGAGCGGCCGCGGCTCGCGGCCCGCGCCTGAGGCCAGGCGCCTGTCCAGGGGAATGGTGGAGATGCGGCGGGGGGCCACCGCGGTATGGGACTGAGTCCCGGGGGACACGGGACTCTTTGGAGTGTCTGCGGCTTGACGCAGCTTTTCCCCCTGGGGCCGGGTCCCAGGCAAAGCGGTGTCAAGCCACCGGCAGTCCAAAGCTTGGCCTGGCGGCCGACGCGGTATGGGACTGAGGCCAGGCGCCTGTCCAGGGGAATGGTGGAGATGCGGCGGGGGGCCACCGCGGTATGGGACTGAGTCCCGGGGGACACGGGACTCTTTGGAGTGTCTGCGGCTTGACGCAGCTTTTCCCCCTGGG
>CAILKC010000051.1 GCA_903834675.1 uncultured Victivallales bacterium
GAAGAGGCGCTGAGGGATTACACCCCATCGGGGTTGAAGAGGCAGAGGCGAACCCGCGACTTCCGCGGCTGGGGGTACCGCCGCGAAACCGTAGCGATGGGATGGCGGATCGAGATTGACATCGAACTCGGGACTGAATCGACGAAGGGGACTCGGACACGACAAACGTGACGGTTACCGGCCTTGTAGCGGTTACGTGGCATTCCGCGGCACGGAAGACGATGTCGATACCGATACCGATACCGCGCCCCCCTCGTCTCTCGACCCACCACGGCGGGCAGGCTCTCGACCCTCTGCGGTTCTCATACCAGCAAACCCCTACGGAGCTGACTTGCGCCCCTGGCTCTGGACGGCGTTTGCCAATGATCTCTGGTCAGTATAAACTATCGACATGAAAGCTATACAGATAACCCTTGACGAAAGGCTGCTGACGCAGTTTGACGCCGACGAGCAGGTGCAGCGTCTCGGGCGGTCCGCGGTCCTGCGGCAGGTCGCGCTTGAGTACATCGAAAAGCGTAAACGCCAGGCAGTTGCGGAACAGTATCGACGTGCCTATGCCGGGGCAGCAGGAGGGCTGGCGCCCGAGTTCGAGGGCTGGGAGGGGCAAGGCGTATGGCCGAGCGAGTGAACCGTGGCGACATCTGGCTGTACGAGTTCCAGGAACCGGACAAGCAACGGCCGGTGCTGGTGCTGACGCGCCAAGAGGTTATCGGCCTGTTGCGCACGGTCATGGTGGCGCCGATCACGTCCACCATCCACGGGGCCCCGAGTGAAGTGATCGTGGGGGTTGGGGAAGGCCTGAAACACGACTCGGCAGTGAATTTGGATCATGTTCAGACCGTGGCCAAGGCTCAGCTTCGGCGGCGTCTTGGCCAGGCTGGCTCGGAGACGATGCGCGCGGTGTGCCGTGCCCTCGGCCTCGCGGCGGGGTGCTCCGCCGGGGATTGAGACTTCAGCTCAAGGAGAGTACAGAGATGATCAGCAATATCCTGGTCTTGACCGCGTTTCAAGAGCGTTCACGCCGGGCCTTGGCGATGGCTGCCGAGGTTGCCCTGCGCTTTGAGGGCCGGGTGCATGTGCTGCACGTCATTGACGAGGACTTGGTCGAGGTGATCTCGACGGCCATGGTGCCCACGACGGGTGACAGCGGCGTACTGGCGCCCGCGGGTTCGACGCTGCCGCCCAGCCTGGGGCAGCACTTGCAGTCGGCCGTGAATCTCGACCACGTCGCCAGCGGCCTGGTGGCTCGCGCCGAGCGCCACATGCGGGATTTCGTCGGCCAGCTTGACCCCCGCCTGCGGCTCTCGACCGAGGTCCGCATTGGCAAGCCCTACGAGGCCATCGTCGAAACGGTGGCCGCGCGGCAGATTGACTTCGTGATCATGGGGCGCAGCAACCGCGGGCTCAAAGAGTTCCTGCTGGGCTCGATTGCCGACAAGGTTGTGCGCACGGTCGCCTGCCCAGTCTGCCTGCTGTAGCGCCGTTGCGGTTACAGTCTGCTGCAGATGCGGGATGCGGGAAAGGCTTCAGCAGATGATCGGGATGCCGGATGCCGCGAACCGCTCGTCGCCGGTCACTACGGTCAACGAGTACTTGGTGGCCGTCGCGATGATGAAGCGGTCCGCCGGAGAGTGGTGATGCCACGGCATGACGGTTGGCACCCACCAGAATGTCCGCCTCGAGCGGCGCAACCGTCAGACCATAGGACTCGACCGCCCGTGAGAACCACTCCAGGGGCTCCAGGGGGAGATGCAACGCGCCTCTGGCGTGTTGCAGGCTGATCTCCCAGGCGCTGATGGTCCGCCCCTTCAGGGCTCAAACCTCGGGGAGGACAGGGACCCAGGGCGTTGCCCTGGGCTGGTATGAAACGCCCCTTTGGGGCTGTATACCTCGGCCTGGGTCTGCTGCCTTGCTCACCCAGGGTAGGCCGGCGCAGCGGCCAACCCTGGGCTTGGGTACGCAGCCCCGTTGGGGCAGGATACGCAGTTGCACCTGAGTCGTTACACGCGCAACCTGATTGCCGTCTCGGGGAATACCGCGAACCCGCCCGGAACGGGCTGGGCTTCAAGGCCAGACGCGGGGTTCTGCAGGAGCCTCTCTACTTCACCGGCACCAGCCGCAGCCAATCCAGGTTCAAGCCGCCATCGCGGTCCGCCAGCAGCGCCAGGGTGTGTGTACCGGCGCGCAGGTCAAGCAGCAGCGGTTTGCCTTGCAGCACCAGGTACAGCTCGCGCCAGTTGTCGGCGTCACTCGACCAGCCCCCCGTCGAGGGGAAGAGGCACGAGGCGTCGGCCGCGCCCACCACCTGGCCGTCCAGCAGCACCTGGCGGGTCACCTCGCCCGTGGCCGCGTGGCAGGCGCGCACCTGCACCGCGTAGCGGCCGTCAGCCGCGACCGAGAAGGTCCACCCCAGCCGGTGTCCCTGCTTATCCCACAACTTGAAACCCTTACCCCCGGATGCCCCCGGCTTGTCGCATACCGTAACCGCGCCGCCGCTCTGCTCGCTAAAGGCTTCCGCCTCCACTGTGATCGCCCGCTCGGGAAGCGGCTCGAAGCCGGGCCCCTGCCGCGGCTCGACGTACACGCCCGGCAACTCGCTAGTCAACTCCGTCGGCCGCACCGTAAACCGCACCCGCGCCTCACGC
This sequence comes from uncultured Victivallales bacterium, assembly GCA_903834675.1. The sequence continues at coordinate 2,646 of CAILKC010000051.1, forward strand.
ACCGGCGCCGTGAACGTGATCCCCAGCCGCCGCGGCTGCGCCCGCCCCGCGTTCTCGATCTCCTCCAGCGCGTACTCCCAGGCGCCGCCTTCCGCCTCGACCGTAACCGCCAGCGCCCGCTGCGCATCGTAGACCAGCAGCCGGTCCGGAGCCTGCCTTTGCGCCCGCTCCAGGGTGATCAGAGCCGTGCCGAAACTCTGCGGCGTGCTGAACTTCACCCGATCCTCGATCACCATCACGCCCTCGGCCCGGCGATTCTCGAAGCGGCGCTCGAGCTGCTCCAGTTCCGGCACGTCGTAGCAGGACTTCAAGCTCAGCACCAAGCGGTCCACCGCGTCGGTACACTCCGTGGCGAGGACCTCGCCGCGGGCCTGCGCCCCCGGGCTCTGCAGCTTGCCCGCCACCACCGGCACCGGATGGCCGTAGGAGTTCAGCACCTGGCTGACATAGCGGTCCTTGCTGAAGGTGCGCCGCGTGTAGACCTCGCCGCCGGGATCCAGCAGGTAGGCCTTCCCCCCGAGCGCGATGACATACGAGCCCACGTCGTTGTGGTTGTGGTGCTCGGCATTGTGTCCGCCCTTGAACGCCGCGCCGAACGCCGGCTTGGCCTCCGGCGCCGAGCGCGACACCAGTATGCCCGCCTGGGCGAACCAGGTGCGCAACGGCAGCGCCGTCGGCGTCCCGACCTCGGCCGTCGCCAGGGCGAAGGTGTCGGCGTCAAAGCCAAACACGCCGGCGTGAATCAGGCCGCCGAGCGGATCGCAGCGCACCGGCGTCGGCATGGCTTCCGGCAGATGACGATGAATCAGCGCCAGCGGCGCGAGCGCTGGCCGCGGGTTCACGCCGCAGTCCGCAAACGCCGGCGCCACCCCGGACTGGATCAGGAGGTTCTGCGGGAAGGCGCCGATGCGCACCAGCTTCGGGTTGTCGGCGAAGAGGTCGAGCTTGCCGCCGGTGGCCTTGAGCAGCAGGTCGCCCAGCATCATGAAGTGGCCAAAACCGTAGTCCCAGTACCCCATCCCCTCGCTGCAGTAACCGTCCTCGGTGAAGCCACTGATGAAGAACGGGTTCGAGAGCTCCATGGCAGCCAGGACCTCGGCCCGCTCGCGGCGGTCGGTATCAAGCGTCAGGGCAGTGCCCACCACCCCGGCCGTACACACTGCATTCCAGTTGTTCGTGGTGCGCATCCACCAGTTGCCCCGCAGCTCGCCCGCCCGCACCGCCTGCAGATAGACATCCAGGACGCGCCGCCGACACTCGGCCCGCAGGCGCTCCCGGACCGCCGGCGCCAACCGCTCACCCAGCATCCAGTCCGCCGTGGCCAGCAGCCAGGCGCGCGCCGACGAGCCCAGGTCGATGTCGAGCCGCGTGCCCTTGAAGTTGCTCAGACTCGAGTCATGGGCCGGCATCGTCCAACTGCGCTCGTCGCACAAGGCCAGGATGTCGCGCTCGCTGGCGGCCAGGAAACGGCCCCGGTTCTCCAGGCACTCCGCCAGCACCAGGGCATTGATGCGAACGGGACGCAGGCCGTAGGGCCGCTCGTAGTTGCTGCGGTTACCCGTGCGGGAGAACTCCAGGTAGATCTCGTCGGGCGTCTCGGGTGGTGCGGTAGTCAGGTACGCTTCGGCCCGCGTGATCCAGCCCTTGGCCGAGGGCAGCTTCGCCAGCTCATCCCAGCGCCCGCGCTTGGCAATCGGGTCGCCCAGGCCGCAAGGGGCCTCGGGCAGCAGCGCCGCCAGCTCATCGATACGCTGGGCCGTCGCCAGGGGGAACTCATCGCCAGGGGTACGAACGCGGGTCGTCTGCACGGTCTTTGCCTCCTCTTCGGTTAGCTCCACTACGCTCAGATCATCCAGGTCGGACTGCACCACCGCCGCGTTGATCGAGTGCAGCCAGACGCACACCGTCGCAGCGTTCTCCGGCGCGCGCCCCACCAAGGTGTACTGAGCCCATTCGCGCACCGCCGGCAGGCCCAGGATGTTGTGGTTGCCAGCCGCATCGGTGTTCAGAGCGCGATTCTGAGCGTCGAAGAACTGCAGGTAAAGGCCCATGCCACTGCCCTCCAGCGTGCGTCCCCACAGCCGCAGCGCATAGGCGCCGCCAGGACGAGCCGGGAGCGCCCCCGAGCGCAGGTTGCTGCCATTGGCCTTGTCCCGGTCCGTAATGCGCAGACCGGCCTTGCCCAGGTGCGCCGCCGCCGCAAGAACCTCGCACATGGGCGGCCGGGTGCCATCGGCCCAGCCCGCAAGCCCTTCCTCGAAACCAGGATTCGGCAGCGACAACACCGTCTCGGCCTGGGTCGTCAAGCCCGCCACCAGCCCGGCCACCGCCAGCCGGGGCAGAAACGCAGTCCAGCGAAGGCTCATACCCGCACCACCCTCCACGCGTTGATCCGCCCGAGTCGTCACCATCCGCGGAACTGACCTGCGCCCCTTCGCGCTACCACACCAACGTCTGCCCATAGCCTCGGCAGGAGAAATGGTCCAACCTGGCGTACCTGCCTTCGAGCGTGACCGCGGTGGCGCTGATCTTGATCCCCCTCGCCGCTGGGTCGCTCGGGTCCCCGCTCAGAGTCAGTACCGCGGCCTGGCCCGCGACCCTGCCGGTCACGCGGTAGGTGTAGTGCGCCCCGTGCAAGAGGGTTAGGGTGGCCTGCCCGGTGAGGTTCCGGCTGCTCTGCACGAGCTGGAACGCCAGCGTCCAGGCGCCGACCATGGGCTCCGGGATGTCGAAAGCCACAGGGGTGTGTACCCGAGTGGTCGTCCCGTCGACCCTGGTGCTACCCGTTGCGAACCCTACAAGCTGGTGGTTAGCGAGGTCTACCGTCAGGTTCAGGGCCAGGCTCACGCTGATCGTCCCGGCCGGGTTGGCGCCCCACATCGCAAGGCTGACGACGACCGCGTTGCCACGGCCCCTCACACTGCCCCTGACGGGCATGCTCACGGTGGCATCCTTGGCCGCCTTGGCTGCCTTGGTGACCGTGTAGGTCGCGCTGCCGACCAGTCTGCCGCCGGTGTCGTGGGTCAAGTCCAATCCGAGGTGGTCACCCGCCACTGCGGCGCCGTAGGTGCCGCTCAGGTCCCACAGGCCGGTGCCCGCGGCCACCCCCGCCGCGCCCATTCTGGCCTCGAAATCCCCGTCCGGCGCCACCACGACGGAGACCGGCCGGAATGACGCCGTCAGGAGCCGGTCCGCCAGCACATTCTTCACCGTGCGCGGGTTGTCCCTGTTCTCCGCCGCGGCGTCGTCCCAGCGCTCAAATACATAGCCGTAGTTCGCCACCGCGAGCACCGGCACGGTCGTATGCTTGCCGTGGTCGACCCCTTGCATAGTCTGGCCCTCCAGGGCGCCCGCCCCGGCGGCCGCAAAACGCACCCCCCACTGCCGCGCGGTGAAGCGCCAGGTGGTCGCGTCCGTGATCCCGGCGAAAGCATTTCCGACGGCATCATAGAAGCAGGTTCCGTCGATCAGCACGTAGTAGGCACTTCCCGCCACCAAGCGAGCCGGCGTGATGGACACGTTCTGGCCGACGATGGCCACCGTACCGCGGGCCTCGACCGGAATGCTCTCGAACACACTGCCATCGGCATTCATGATGCGAATGTCCCCCGGGCCCGCAAAGACCGCTTCGTTGAAGGTTACCGAAAGCACGGCCTCATGAGCGACGCCGAC
>CAILKC010000052.1 GCA_903834675.1 uncultured Victivallales bacterium
CAACGGTCTTTCTGCTTCCACCGAACCACCGTTCTGCGCTATGCTCCCCGCCTACGATGCTGAGACGGTGTTACTGCCGGTCTCCGGCATCCCGTTGGTCGGCAAGACTTCAAACGCTTTGCCGGTGTCTTCCAGACGGGCCGACACGCCCGGGAGGGCGAAGCTAGCCACTTCGCCCAAAGGGAGCGGGCTTACCCCCCGCATGGTGTCGGTCCCGTGGAGCTGAGTGCGTGGAGACGCGCTTGCTCAGCTCGACGGAGGCTCGACGGAGTAATCCTTCCGGCAACGATGCCGAAAGTCCAATCCCGTCGTTCTATCCGATGGCGCACAGGCCCCGGGACACGGGGCGACAGGGACACGCCTCGACAACGATGTCGAGGTCGCGAGTGTCGAATGGGTGATGCGCGATTGCCTGCCTGCGCAGGATATCCGCACAATCCCACCAGAGGGGGTTCGTGACCGACGGGGCTTGACAGCCCGCGGGTCCGTTCAACCCTGGCCGGCGTGGGGAGTTCGTACGCGGCGACGCGTGCGACCGGGATGCAGATCATCCCGGCGTTCCGGGTAAGTACCGGACGGCGAAAAGCTCAACCATGAGAGGCCCTGTAAGGGCTTGCCGGTGAGTTGGCTCGGAGACGCTGCCGAACTGCGAAAGACCTTCGTGGATGGGTAGAGGGGAGCTTCTGGTTTCTGCCCCTCGAAATCGGCCTGACAGCCGGAGACTGTGACGGAGCGGGAGCTCCGAACATACGACGAAGGACCGGGGACTCCTATCCCCTAGCGACGTGAACGAGCCGATGACGATGCTCGATAACCTGGGAGCCTCTGTGGCTGCCGGAACTGGTAAGCCGGTGCCTGGCACGATCTGCCGGGTGCTCCAAACGCCACAGAGGGGGAGTGTGCCGCAAGTAGAAGCCCGAAAGGGGCGTGCCCTGCTGCAAGGCAGTGGCAGGAACGTTCGCCGGCGCGGGTGGCTCCGCGCCTTGACGCACCGAGGGACAGAAGCGGTGCGTCGCGGCGACGACGAAAGCGGCGACGGGATTCACCCGTCTAGAAGACACCAGGCCTTGGGTCCTTCCCTATCGACGGCCGATGGCCGACGGTACGGAGTTCCTGGGGCCTGTCGCGACGACAGGCCAAGCGGTCACGGCCCCCGGCTCGGGAGATCCGGCGGGCCGTGGCAGCAAGTTCTCGACAGCGGAATGCTGTGGGTTGAAGGTCTCGGTGTTGGGGCTTCTGGGCACGGCTGTGGGCGCAACGACCATGAATTGCGGGCGGACAACTTGGGAAACCAGTTGGCCGCAACCCCAAGGCCCAATGCAGACAGCCAGAAGCCCCGCAGGCCCAGTGCCATGACACCGAAGGCCTCCCGAACAGCGGCTCCACTGCTCATGCATCCGCTAGGTTAGGCTTACGGTTCTCCGATGGAAGGTGAAGGTTCAGGAAGGGAGAGTGTACAGGAACGGTTTTCCACCGAAGGTTGAAGGCGCTTAGGCGGCTGTGCCCACGAGCAAACAGCCGCCACCCCTATCCGGTGAAGATAGGGTGGATCAGTTGCTGGGGGAAGCCCGATACGGTGTTATGCAGTACCGTTGTGTCGCGACATCGCTGGCCGGCTTCCTCCAGCAGTTGACCGTCTCCTACCTCTCCCATGGCTACTGGTTCTACGTGACAGGGTGCGTCCCCGAGGGCAAAGACCCCGAGCTGGTCGACGCCAAGCTCATCGCGAAGTACGGGATATCTGTGTCGCGATGGGCGCGAGCCCGGAGGAAGAAGGCCGGCCTTGCGAACCTGCAGTACATCCGGTACAGGCGCTTCTTCGTGCTGCTGGCCACGCACGGCAAGCACCAGTTCTTCGAGGAGGAGGCCGACCGCACTCACGACGCCCGGAAGCGGCCGATAACGTTCTGGGGATACTCGGTGAGCTACCGGCAGGGGCATCCGCACGTGCGCATTCAGCAGACCGACTACTCGCTCCTCAAGGTGAGGATGCTGGATGCAGCGGTTAGGCAGGGGGCCGAGGAGCTCTGGGCTTCCTTCCGGGAGCTTCCGTACGAGCCCTACGCGCCGGCGCGGCGGCAACTCCTGAACATCCTTAGGGCTGTGAACCGGCGCCGCAAGCTCGCGAGCCTGCCGCTCATCGAGGTCACCTGCATACGGATGCGCAGGCATATCTGCAGGCCGTTTGGGAGTACTGACGCAGAGCCTGCCTGTCAGCGGCCCGGTGGGCACACAGCACCTGCAGCCGTAAGATAGACGTATGCCTATCGCCTGCACAGGCCACGTAGCCGGCAAGCACAGCAAGCGGCGCCCGAG
>CAILKC010000053.1 GCA_903834675.1 uncultured Victivallales bacterium
GAGGGCGTCGACCCACGCATTCCCTGGCTCTACGGACTGAAGCTCGACTTCCGCTTCCGCTGAGGTCACAGTCCAAAGAACAGGCCCCGGAAAATGCTTGCCGCGGCGGACGAGGGGCGTTGGAGGGCGCCGCTGCGTCGGCGCCGCGGCGGCCACGCAGGGCCGCCCTCCAGGCGATCCGGCGCGTCCCGGCCGGATCGGAAGGGGAACCGCGGCGGCACGTCTCATTCCGCTATGTCCGGCACCAGCCAGGGGCTGGGCTGAACCCTGAACCCTGTATTCCTCTCCGCCAGTCTCCCTCTCCGTCTCCTCAAGTCGCCGTTTCGCCGTCTCGCCGTTTCCTGAAACCCTAGGCCCCGAGTCGTCGCCACCCACGGAACTGACCTGCGCCCGGCTCTGGGTCTCCATGGGCAGCGTGGGGTTGCGGCAATATACTGTGGACGCCCGGGCGGCAGTGGCGGTCGCTGGGCGCTGGCACAGCACCTGATGAAGGATGCGCGGTATCATGGCTCTGACTCCTCCCAAGACGGCAATAGAGCTGCTTGACCTCTACTGGGCGGACATGCGCAGTCACCTGCTGGAGGTGGCTGCGGCGTTTGACCGCCTGGAGCGGGCCGGGGGCTTGGACGATCCGCGCTTGTGCGCTTTGCGCCGGGTGGCCCGGATTGCGGTCGACGAACAGCCCGAGCGGGCGCGGCGCTTCCTCGAGGAGTTGTCCAAGTGAAGGACGACGAGGAGAGCGTGCTGTGTCGAGCCGACCTGACCGACGAGGGCGGCATGCGTCTGGCCTTGCGTCTGGCGGCCCAGGCGGAGGAGCGTGGCGAGGTGCCGGTCGGCGCCGTGGTCATTCATGGTAAGCGGGTGGTGGCTCGCGCCTGCAATCAAGTCGAGATGCTCAAGGACGCCACGGCGCATGCCGAGATGATCGCCTTGACCCAAGCCTCGGCGGCGGTGGGCGACTGGCGCTTGACGGAGTGTACGCTGATTGTGACCAAGGAGCCCTGCGCCATGTGCGCTGGCGGCATGGTCAATGCTCGGTTGGGCCGCCTGGTGTACGGCGCGCCGGATCCCCGCATGGGGGCGGCGGGCGGGGCGCTGAACCTCACCGACCACCCCGGGATGCTGCATCGCGTTTCGGTCACCGGGGGGGTGCTGGGCGCCGAGTGCCAGGCGTTGCTGCGGGCATTTTTCCGCCGCCGCCGCCAGGAGGACAAGGAAGGCAGGGCTCATGGCGACGCTGGTCAATGAGTTCAGTTGGTCCGTCTCCCGGGCGCAACTCTTCGGCGCCTGCCAACGGGCTTACTACTACAACTACTACGGTTCCTGGGGAGGCTGGGAAACGGCAGCGCCCGAGCGGCAGCGGCAGTTGTACATCCTGAAGAACATCAAGACCCTGCCGATGTGGGCCGGCGGCCTGGTGCATGAGACGATTGGGGACGCCCTGCAGCGCTATGCTCGCAGCGGGCAGGCGATCACGGCTGGCGAGCTGCAAGCGAGAGGGCGGACGCGGCTGCGTTCGGGCTGGGTGGAGGCGGTCAACCGCGAATGGCTCACGCGGCCGAAGAAGACGAACCTCCATGAGCTGTACTATGGCAACGGCCGCTCGCTGCCGCCGGAGGATACCGAGGCCTTGCGGGAGCGCGTGTATGCGTGCCTGGCTGCCTTTGCGGAGAGCGCCGTGCTGCGCGAGATCCAGGCGGTGCCCTACCTGAACTGGAAGCCGGTCGACACGCTCGACACCTTCGATCTCGATGGGCTCAAGGTCTGGTGCGCCATCGACTTCGCCTACACCGACCCCGCCGGCGTCCTGCACCTGCTCGACTGGAAGACCGGGGCCGAGAGGCGCGAGTCCCTGACGACACAGCTTGCCTGCTATGCGCTGTACGCCGTCGAGACCTGGTTTGCGCCGCTGGAACGGTTGCGCTTGCAGGGCGTATTCCTGCGGGAGAAAGCGCGGGTCAGTGAGTACCCGGTGGGGGCGGAGATGCTGGTCGACGCCAAGGACACGATCCTGACCAGCGCCGCCGCCATGCGGCAGGCCCTGGATGACGTCGAGGCCAACCGCGCCTCCGAAGAGCGCTTTGCGGGGTGCGGGAACGAGCGCACCTGCCGGCGCTGTAACTTCCGGCAGGCCTGCCCATGTCTCGTCGACGGGGCGCCTGGCGAGGCTGAGGCGACACCGGAGGAAGGGTGATATGGACGTCCTGTTTATCGGCGGCACGGGCAACATTTCCGGCGAGTGTGCCGCGCTGTTGCGCCGCCGGGGCCACCGGGTGGCGCTATTGACCCGCGGGCGGCTGCCGGTGCCGGCCGGTTACGAGGCGATTCGGGCGGACCATGCGGATGCGGCGGCGATGCAGGCTGCCCTGGCCGGCCGGTGCTTCGATGCGGTGGTGAACTTCATCGGCTACGATGTGCCCGACGTGCGTCTGGACGCAGAGCTTTTCCGCGGGCGGACGCGGCAGTACGTCTTCATCAGCACGACCGTGGTCTACCGCAAGCCACCCGTACGCTTGCCCGTGACCGAGGGCGACGCGCTGGGCAATGCATTCAGCGACTACGGGCGCAAGAAGCAGGCCTGCGAGGACTTCTTGCGCGAGCGCTTCCGGGCGGACGGGTTTCCGGTCACGATCGTGCGGCCTTCGCACACCTACTCAGACTCGTGGATTCCCAACCCGGTGAGCAGTGTCGGCTACACGGTGGCGGCGCGGCTTGAGCAAGGTCGGCCGGTGTTCATCCACGACGATGGGCAGGGGCTATGGACGCTGACCTCCAGCGCGGATTTCGCGGTGGGCCTGGCGGGGTTGCTGGGCCAGTCGGCGGCCATCGGCGAGAGTTACCAGATAACCGCGGACGAAGTGCTCACCTGGAACCAGATCGTGGCCGAGCTTGGGTTGGCGCTTGGGGTCGAGCGGCCGCGGGTGGTGCATATCCCGACCGACTTTATCTGCGCGGTCGAGCCCATCATGCGCGACAAGCTGCTGGGGGACAAGGCGCACCCCGGGGTTTTCGACAGCGCCAAGATCAAACGAGCGGTGCCTGATTTCGCCTGTCGCACCTCGTTCCGCGAGGGCCTCCGGCGTTCGCTCGCCTGGTTCAAGGCGGAGACGGCGCGCCAACAGGTGAATCCGCAGGTAGACGGCATCTTCGACCGGGTGATCGCGGCCTGGGAGGCACGCTCGCGGTAGCGTGGGGTACAGCGCGGTGGAATTGAACCCAATGAGCGAGGCAGAGGCGAAGTTGAATCTGGGCGCCGGGGCGCAGCGGCGGCCCGGCTACACCAACCTCGACTGGAATCCGGCGAACCAACCGGATGTGCTGCACGACCTGAATCACTGCCCTTATCCCTTCGCCGATAACACCTTCAGCCTGGTCGAGGCCTGCCACGTGCTGGAGCACCTTGACCGTCCTTTCGAGGCGATGCGGGAGATGCACCGGATCCTGAAACCCGGAGCGCGCCTGATCGTGAAGGTGCCGCACTGCAGCCGCGGGTTCACCCATGCCGAGCACCAGCATGGCTTCGATGTGACCTTTCCGCTGTACTTCGACCCCGACTTCAGCATCTTGTCTGGCTACGCCGGGGTCCGCTTTGAGCTGGTGGCGTCGCGCTGGCGCTGGCTCGCCTTTCTCCAGGTTTTGCCGAAGCTGGGTTATGGCCCGGGCGTCATCCTGTTCCTGAGACTGCTGAACGGTCTGTTGAGCGGCCTGGCCAATCTGGCGCCCCATTTCTGTAGCCGCATCTGGTGTTTCTGGGTGGGCGGCTTCGAGGAAATCTCGTTCGAATTCATTTGCCGCAAGTAGTCTCATATGAGCTCTTTGACGCCTGACATCAGCCTGGTTGTGCCCGTCTACAACGAGCGCGACAACCTGGCCGCGCTGTTCGAGGAAATCCAGTCTGCGCTGGCTCCCTCGGGGCGCTCCTTTGAGGTGATTGCCGTCGATGATGGCAGCACCGACGGCAGCCCGGACATCCTGCGGCAACTGGTGCGGCAATATGATTTTCTCAAGGTGGTATTCTTCCGCAAGAACTGCGGCCAGACCGCGGCGTTTGACGCTGGGTTCCGGCACATCAGCGGCCAGATCGTGGTCACCCTGGATTCCGACCGCCAGAATGACCCGCATGACATCCTGCGCCTGATCGGAAAGCTCGATGAGGGCTACGACTATGTGGCGGGATGGCGAAGGCGCCGGAAAGACCCCTTCCTGCTGCGTCGGCTGCCGTCGCTGACGGCTAACTGGGTCATCCGGCGGGTGACCGGCACCAAGATTCATGATCTCGGCTGTTCGTTGAAGGTCTTCCGCCGTGAGATCACCGATGAGTTGCGGCTCTACGGGGAGATGCACCGCTTCATCGGGCCGCTCGCCGAGGCCATCGGGGCCCGCGTCGCCGAGGTGGAGGTGAACCATCGTTCCAGGGTGGCCGGCGTGTCGAAGTACGGCCTGGCGCGGACCTTCAAGGTGCTGCTCGATACGCTGACGGTCTGGTTTCTGACCTCTTACCAGGCCAAGCCCATCTATGTCTTCGGTGGCACCGCGCTGGGCTCTTTTGTCGTCTCCTTTGGGCTGGTGGCCGTGGTGGCCTACGAGAAGCTCTGCCTGGGCGTGTGGGTGCACAAGAGCCCCCGCTTCCTGCTTGCCATCATGTTTGCCCTCATGGGAGTGCAGTTTCTGGGCATGGGACTTCTGGCCGAGATGCTGGCCCGGACCTACTTCGAGGCGCGCGGGCGACTGCCCTATTCGGTTCGGGAAGTGATCGGTTGCACGCAGCGCGACGACCCCTAACCCACGGGCCTGCCGGGTGAGTCAAGCCCTTGCCGGCGGCCGAGGCCTTCAGCGGTATGTGCGGTATTGCCGGCCACATCCAAACCGAAGTGAATCTCTCCGTGTTGCCGGAGATGTTGCAGGCCCTGGCGCGACGCGGGCCGGACGGGGAAGGGATTCAGCGCTGCACCTTCTCGCCCTGGAATGTCGCTCTGGGGCATCGGCGTCTGGCCATCATTGACCTGGTCGGTGGCCGGCAACCGATGAGCAACGAGGATGGCCGTCTCAGCATCACCTTCAACGGGGAAGTGTACAATTACCTCGACCTGCGGCGCCGCCTGGAGGCCAGGGGGCATGTGTTCGCGACCCACAGCGACACCGAATCCACCCTGCACCAGTACGAGGAGGCGGGCCTGCCGGGGCTGCGCGAGCTGAACGGCATGTTCGCCTTTGCCCTCTGGGACCAACGGCGGGGAGAACTGGTGCTGGCCAGGGATCGAGCCGGGGTGAAACCGCTGTTCTATGCCTCCTTGCCCGACGGCGGCATTGTCTTCGCCTCCGAATTACAGGCCTTGTTGCGGCATCCGGCCATCGGGCGGCGCCTCTCGCCGGAGGGACTGCAGGCCTACTTCTTCTCCGATTACGTCTTGCCGCCGCTGAGTCTGGTGGCGGGAGTCTGCAAGCTGCCGCCCGCTCACTATCTGGTCTGGCGCGACGGCAAGCTGGGTGAGCCGCAGCCTTACTGGTCACTCACCGAGGTGGCGCCGTTTGAGGGTCGGGGGTCAGACCAGGAACTGGCGGAAAAGCTCTGGGGCACCTTGGGGCAGGCTGTCGAGCGGCAACTGGTCTCGGATGTGCCCTTGGGGGTATTCCTCAGCGGTGGCATCGATTCGGCCACGGTCGCGTGCCTGGCGCAGGCACGGGCTTCCGGGCGCATCCGGACCTTCTCCATCGGCTTTACGGATACGGCCTTTGACGAGAGTCGTTATGCGCGCCTCGTCGCCCGGCACATTGGCTCGGAGCACATCGAGGAAAGGCTGGACGTCGCGACCCTGCTCGAGGTTCTGGACCAGGCCCTGGACTGCCTTGACGAACCGGTTGCGGATGCGTCCATCGTGCCCACGTTCCTGCTCTCACGCCTGGCGGCGCGACATGTGAAGGTCGTCCTGGGTGGCGACGGCGGCGACGAGCTCTGGGGCGGCTATCCGACCTACCGGGCTCACCGCTACGCTGCCCTGTACCAGCATCTTCCCGAGTGGCTGCGGCGGCGCCTGATCCGCCCTCTGGTCGAGCGTCTGCCGGTGATGGACGGGTATCTCCGCTTCGATCTCAAAGCCAAGCGCTTCGTCAGGCGCTGGGACGACGATGCGACCCGGCGGCACCTGCGCTGGATGGCCAACACGGACCTCGATGACCTCCGCGCCGCGCTGCCCGCC
>CAILKC010000054.1 GCA_903834675.1 uncultured Victivallales bacterium
ATCCTCCGCTTCGACCGCGACCGTCAGCAGGGCGGTTGGCAGGACGATTCCGGGAGGGCTGTCACCACACCAGCGCAGGCGCGGCGGCGTCTCTGGCACCACCCTCATCGAATCGAGACCGATCAGCTTCGGCCGGGGCAACGGTTGGAGTCGTACCTGGGCTATCCGGGGAATGGGGGCCAGGGGACACAGCAGCCGCAGCAGCACATTGGGCAAGGCGCCGGGGGTGCTCAGGATGGCCGGTAGCAGGGCGGCGAGGCTGAGAGCCAGAGCGCTCAACAGGGGACGACCGGGGCGCAGGCTGACAGACTGCGCCGCAGAGATGCCCACGCAGGCCGCGGCCACCTGGCGCAGCGCCGCGTCGACCAGCGGGCGCGATGCGGGGTCTCGAGAGCCGTCCGCTGCCAGTTCCACCGCACTCAGCAGCAGATGTCCCAGACGGGGGCTGGCGGCGAGCACTTGCCGCGCCGAGGCGGCTGCGTCCCTCGTTCGGCGCAGGCGGCGCAGGCCGAAGACCCCGGTGACCAGGCACGCCAGGAGGGCGCTCTCGAACAGGCAGAGTCTGAGCCAGACAGGGGTATCGCCGCAACGATCCCCGAGGTAGAGCGCCAGCCAGGCGACCGTGAGGCACAGCCAGGCCGCCAGCGCCAGCCGCACCAGGCAGGCCAGGCGAACCCGGCCGGAGACCTGTCGCAGCAGCGCCTCTGCCGACCGAGGCAAGGCGATGGAGGGTGGCGGCGCCATGGGCGTTAAGGTAGGGGCCAAACGCCGAACGTCGAACGCTACGTCCGCTCCAGAAGAGCCCCCGGCGGCGGACGGCCATACCCGGATGAGAGGTCAGAGCTGGGACGCGCCAGGGACGTAGTAGAGGCTTTAGCCGGTTTCGCGCACCTCAATGAGGCGGCCTCGGCGTTTACGGCTGCGGCCAGGTGTAGTCCACGCCGCAGCGCCGGGCAAACGCCTCAACCACGTTTTGGCCTCTGAAGGCGAGGGTACGCTCGCCGCGCACCTCCGCCCAGGGCTTGCGCCGGTAGGCGTCCAGTTGTTCGGCGGGCAGCGCCTGTTTCATGGTCTGCACCAGGGTGATTGGCCCGGGCACCTTGAACGGTTTGAAGTCGCGCAGGCGGCAGAGGGCTCGATAGGTCCGTTCCCGGATAAGGCGCCGCGCCGCCTGGGGTTGCAGGCAGTCGGCGTGCTGCGGTCCATAGCCGGTTTTTACGGGGGCGATCTCGATGTCACCCAGCAGCTTCTGCATCTCGCGGCAGGCGGCCAGATCGCCGCTGATCATGACCATGGGGAAACCATAGTCGCCCGCTTCCATGGCCTCGGTGCCGCTTTCGCCGACGCGGATGCCGTTGATCTCGACCCACTCGACCGAGCGGTTGCCGGTGTGAGCGAGCACGCCGTCGACAGTGCCGGCCATGGCGTGTTTGCCCACCTCGAGCAAGGCGTCGAACCCCTCGTCCCAGCCCTGGTAGGGGGGCATGGCGGGGAAGATGGCCGGCACCAGGGTGGCACGCTCATCGAGTTGCAGGATGTCGATGGCGTTGTGGCCCTCGGCCACCTTGACCCGCGTGGCGCCGGCCTCGAAGGCGCCGGCGATCGCGGCGTTGACCTCGCCGGTCATGAGGGTGCGTTGCCACTCGTCCTGCGGCGTGTGAGGCTCATGGCGGTCCCACTCGACGATGCCACTGACCCCTTCGAGGTCGGTCACGATCAACACGTTCATCGGCTCTTCTCCTTGGCGTCGGCTACCACATTTTGACCCAGGGTAGCGGCACCATGGCCGCAACCCTGGGCTCTGAGCCGCAGCCCCGTTGGGGCAGGGAAATGCACCTAAGTTGTAACCTGAAAAGTTGTGAAGAAATGCCGACCTGTGCAATAAGAGAGTCCGTCTGAAGCGCTGAAGGCGCGCTGCCATACCAGCCCAGGGCAACGCCCTGGGAATAGAATGGTGATGGGTTTGAGCCCTGTAGGGGCGAGCCATCTACCCTACCTTCGCACCGAGGTC
>CAILKC010000055.1 GCA_903834675.1 uncultured Victivallales bacterium
GACCTCGGTGCGAAGGTAGGGTAGATGGCTCGCCCCTACAGGGCTCAAACCCATCACCATTCTATTCCCAGGGCGTTGCCCTGGGCTGGTATGGCAGCGCGCCTTCAGCGCTTCAGACGGACTCTCTTATTGCACAGGTCGAAAAGAAACAGCCCTGAGGCGGCGCCGGAGAGGGTTGGGATCTGTGTGCGCTAGGCTTTCGCCTTGGCAACCTGGGTTCGGGCCGTTTCCGCGACTTCGGTGTGGGGGCCGCCGGCGGTCAAGTAAGCCCGCATTTCCCGGCACAGTTCGGGGGCCACCGTGAGGCAACCAACCTGGGGAGAACCGAGGGTTAGCTCCGTCGCGGGTTTGCCGTAAAGCCGCGTGTCGCGCCCAACGGCGACCGCAGTCCACGGCACCAGGATCGCTTGGCCGAGCACCCCGCCCCGTAGGTACAGGCCGTGCGGACTTATCACGAGGCAGCCGGCCTTTCGCCAGCGCATGGACCCCACCGCCAGCGTCTGGCGTACCCACAAGCGCCCCGTCGGTGGGCGGTCGCACGAGAAGCACGCCAGCAAAGCGGGCCACCCGGCGGCGGCGCGCAGGAGTTGCCGTACGAGCAGGAAAATACCCAAGGCCAGCGCCGCCGCCAGCAGCGGCAGCAGGATCAATGTGGCGACCGCTATCGGCTCCATAGATCCCTTTCGCGCCGCGCCAAACCACTACTCGGCGGCCGTGGGTGCCGACGCCGCCGCGGGCGCCGCCGACGGTTTGCGAGCGAAGCGCCAGGGCAGCACGCCCAGCAGCAGGCACAAACCGGCGCAGCCTATCCATACCCGCCGTCCGCCGCCCACGCCGGGCGCCAGGGTGTACTCCACTCTCTTCTTGGCCGCGCTGAAGGTCGGATTCTTGGCGCCGGCAGGCACGCGCAGGTTCACCGCGGTGGTAAACGCCCCCGCCACCTCCTTCAAGCTATTCTCAGTCGGGATATCGAGGTCGAACATGAAGAGATTGCCCTGCTGAGTGCGCAGCCGACCCTCCCCGGCGTCCAGAAGCCAGAGATCGCCCTTGTTTCTGGCCGCGCCCAGTTCCGTGGCGATGAGGGTCACGGTCATGGCGACGTCGTTGAACGTGCATTGCGAGTTCTCGAACTCTGATTTCCCGCGGTTGCCGATGAGTTGCCGCACCAGCAGCATGGGGTTCGTGCCGAAGGTGGTCTTCAACTGGTTATACTCCGCCAGCGCCGGGAAGGTGACGGTGACGACGGTCTTAGCGTCCCCCAGATCGGAGAGGGTGATATCCATCGTCATCTGCTTGCCACTGGCGCCGTAGGCGGGCAGGGCAAAACCGGCCAGCAGGACGGTCAGGACGGAAACAAGCAAGCCCGAGTATCTCATCTGACGTCCCCCTTCGGCTATTTCAGGACCACGGACTGGTTGATCTCGTCGGCAATGGCGCCGCCCGCCTGCATGTTCGCCTTCTTGTAGGCGAAGGTGACCACATAGCCGCGCCTCCCTTTGGTCAGGCAGTGGACCGCGCTCAGCATGTCGGTGCCATCCGGTTCGCGCCAGGCCAGGGCCAGGGCCCAGGTCACCGCCGTGCCCACCGATCCCTGTTGCTCGCCGATGATGGTCACGCCGCGTTGCATCGCCGTGCTCCGGCAGGCCTGGACGAAGGACGCCGCATCTCTGGCGCCCACCGCCGCCAGGTTGGAAAAACAGGTCACCTCCACCAGGTTCTTGTCCGCGTCAGCCGAGAGCAGGTGTTCGCTCTCGCCGAGGCCCAGTGGCGAGGTGTCCTGGCTCCAGCCCGACGGCAGGCGCAGCGAGAACATCCCCGAGCGCGAACGGTAGATCCCCCCCGCGGTGGGTCGGGCGTTCGGATTGGCCTGCGTCTGCCCTGCAGTAGCGGCGTTGGCGGCGTTGGCGGCCCCGTTCCCCACTTGGTAGGCATCGCGCAAGCCCTTGATGTTCCAGCGCTCCAGAATGTCGGCGGGGAGCTCGGGCAGTTCGGGCGGCGTGCAGTTCTTCTTCCAGATCGCGCGCGGTTTCACCAGAATGAACTCACCACTCTGCTGCAGCTTCTCGATCTCCTCCTGGCCGGCCTTGCAGGCCTCCGCAAAGCTCTTTTGCGCCTGATTTTCCTGGCGCAGGCAGGTGGTCTCAACCGATACCAAACCGCCTCCCTCCTGCAGGATGCCAATCGGAAAACAGTGGCCTCTGAGCATCACCAGCATGGATTCGATACCGGCGGCCTCGAGGGTCGAGGCGTAGAGGAGAGCGAGTTCGATACACGTGCCCTGACGTGCCTGGATCACCTCACGAGGGAACTTGAGGCTCTGGCACACGAAGCGCTCGTCGGGGGTCAGGGCCCCGGCTGTGGACATGTAGAGGATGTCGTTGACGCGGTACATCTCCCAGATCTGCTCCATCACCGCCAACTGCGCCTCGCGGCCGGTGTTGGCCCCGCGCCCGAGGATGTTTGCCTTTCCCGCAAACGCCACGATCACCGGATCCAGCGGCGTCACCCAGGCCGAGGCCAAGTGGCTGGCCTCGAACATATCAAACCACGTCCCCGTGTTCTCCTCCTGCAAGAGCCGCGAATACATGATGTCGTGTACGCCAAGGATCTCCAGGGGCCGCTGCACGATCTCCTCGACCTCCCGGTTGCCCTTCCGCCAGGAGTACTTGAACTCGAGGTTGACGGTCCTCGTCGTGGTGGTCTTGGCGATCGTGTCCGGCAAGACCGGATAGTAGGCGGAGACTATCGTCTGGCCGGGGTAGACGAGCTCGTACACCTCGGCCGTGGACCACTCGACGATAGAGGGAATACGGTAGGAGAGCTTCAGGTCCTTGATGGGCCCATGGCCCTCGTTCTTGATGATCGTCTTTGCCACCCACATCGCGCCTGCGTCGAAGGTCGAACTGGCGTAGACCTTGTAGACCGCCGACATCAGCTTAGGCTTGACCTTGAGGGTGGGTTCGAACACCGCCTTACCGGCCCCGAGATCCAGCGCTGCGAAAGCCGCAAACAGCAACGCCAGAACGACGAACGCAATACGCCAACGCACGTTCATCGGCGGAGTCTCCTGTAGAGTAAATAACCACACTTACACCACTCAGGACCCTCGACTATAGTACGATGGCCAGCGAGAGTCAAGACTACCTCTGCGCCCGCGGCGCAGGTCAGCTCCGTAGGGGTTTCTGTTTCGATCGTCTCCGCCTCCGGCGAGCAGAACGGGTCACGTGACTCTTGGGGGAGACTTCCGGCGGGACGTGTCGCGAAGGCCAGACGCCGCGGAGCGCTGAAAGCGCGGCCATTCCTC
>CAILKC010000056.1 GCA_903834675.1 uncultured Victivallales bacterium
GCGCTGAGCCAGCGTCCGGAGTACGCCAAGGTCTTCGTCTGGATGCTGCGCCGGGCCCTGGCGCACTACGAGACGAAGCCCACGACCTACGGCGGACCCTGGGGCATGGACTCGGATTTCGAGATCTACCGCGTGGCGCCGTTGTGGGACGTGGTCGAGGAATGCCCGGCGCTGAGCGAGGCGGACCGGCTCGAGGTCTCGCGCATCCTGCACCGATGGGTCAGTGAGCTGATCAGCAAAGGACGGCCGCACGGCCAGAAGGTACGCTTCAACCACACCACCTTTCCCGCCCTCGGCGGCCTCTACGCGGGGCAGTACTTCGAGCGCTACTACAACGATATGGTGGCGAAACAGTGGCTGCGCCAGGCACATGAGGTGTTCCGCTTCCAGGCACAGACGACCAAGCCGAGCTGCGACTGCAACTCCTACCAATGGCTGACGCTGCAGCACACCATGCTCTACGCCCTGGCAAGCGGAGACTTGACCTACTTCGAGAACGGTAACCTCCGGCAGTTGCTGGACTATCTAATCCTGAGCCAGAACCCGCTGGGCGAGGGGGTGGCCTACGGCGACATCGGCTCGTGGAACGCCGGCAACGCGGGCGAACCCTTGTTGCGGGGCGCCTACTGGTTTCGTCCGGATGCGGGGCTGGCCTGGCTGCTGGCGCGCGCGGGCGGGGAAGCGGACAAGCCCGTCCTCGGGGGTTACGGGGTCCTGCCGAGCCCGGAGCAACGCGCCCCGGCAGAGCTGACCGGGCTCGTGGCCTGGCCGCTGCCGCGCCCCTGGTACGACAGCTTCGCTAGCGCGACCCCCACCGCGGCGGCAACGCCGTTTGCGGCGACGGTGGATAAGATCGGCTTCCGCTCCGGCTATGATGCCGACGCCGCCTATCTGCTCCTGGATGGGCTCAACCTCGGCGGCCATGGACATATGGATGGCAACGCGGTTCTGCAGTGGTGCGAGCAGGGCCGCATCTGGCTGACGGATGGCGATTACATCAAGTCTCTGCCCAAGTACCACAACACCTTGCTCGTCCTCCGCGATGGGCAGTCGGCGCGTCCGCCGGCCTTCTGCGAACTGCGCAACGCCGCGAACCTGCCGCGGGTGGGAATCTCCCAAACCACCCTGCGGGGCTATGCGGGGCTGGACTGGGAACGCAGCCTTGTCTGGCTGAAGGGGCGCTGGTTCGCCGTGCTTGACCGGGTGGTGGCCCAGGAGGCGGGGGACTACAGCCTGCGCGCCGTCTGGCAGACGATCGGTACGGTGCAGCTCGTGGGCAGCACACTGGATCTCGAACAGGGCGGCCGTCATGCCCGTATCGCCATGCCCGCGGGCACGCCCTGCCTGCTGCATGAAGACGCCGACCTGGGCAGCAACTGGCGCGGCTACCCGTACGCCGGCGACGGCTCGATCCGCGTCCTGCAGGGCTTGGCGGGCGGGAGGTTGGAGAAGGGTGCGACCCGTGAGCTGGCGACGCTGCTGGACGCGGCCGGCGAACAGCCTTCCACGGCCTCTATCGAGCGCCTCGGAGACGGCCTCTACCGCATCACCGACGAAAGTGGCTCGGCGGTGCTGGCGCTGCGCGGCCTCGACGGCCAGTGCCAGCTTGCCGCTGGCCTGAGCCTGGACGCCGACCTGGCGCTGCTGACCCCCGACCTCGTCGCGGCGGCGAACCTGGTCACGCCGGGCCGCGGGCGCAGCGACGTCGAGCAGGACCTGACCACGGCCAGCGCGCGGGTTGAGGCCTCGGCGGGAGTCAAGGCGGGGAGCGTCCCAGCGGCCGCCGAGACGGTGGCTGGCGGCGTGCTGCGGGTCGGCCAAGAGTCGCGGGCCGTTCTGCGGCGCGTTCGGGCCGTGGCCAGCGCGACGGTTACCATCCAGACCGGGCCCGCCGCCGGGGCGGCGCCGCGGCAACTGGTCCGGCGCTGGTCGGTCGAGGACGCCCCGGCGGAGCTGGTCCTCAGCAACAACCGCGCGCTGGCGGGCCGCGTCGACGCCGGCCTGACCCTGCGCTGCCTGCCGCCGCCGTTGGGCGCCAACGTCTTCGGCGGCGAGCCAGGGCGCAATCTGCCGGAGAACATGCTCGATGGGCAACTCCAGGGAGTGGGCGGCGCGACCATGTGGGATACGGATCAGCAGGTCACCATCGACCTGGCCTTTGCCGAGCCGGTGCAGGTGAGCGCGGTGGAGGTGCAGGCTTGGCACGCCGCCAGTTCGAGTAAGGGCAACGCCTATGGCGTGGCTACCCTGAAGCTGCTCGCCGATGAGACGCCGCCGGCGGCCCTGCAGCCGCTGGCGACCCTGACGGACGCCGAGTCGCGGCCGGACTGGGGCGACCCCGTGCTCTACCGGCTGACCGGCCTCAAGCACGACGGCAAGACCCTGCGGTTGGTCCTCACGCCGCGCGCCGGCCGCGCCATCTACGTGGCCGAAATCGTGGTGCGAGGTGACGCGCCCTGGCTACGGCGGAAGCTCGTGGGAGTGCCGGCTGGGACGTTCTCTGCCGTGGACCTGGCCGACGTCGATGGCGATGGCCAGGCCGAGGCCATCGCCGGGACCTCAGCCGGCGCCGTGCTCTGCTTTGACGCCGTCGGCAAACGCCGTTGGCGGACCGAGTTCGGCGCGGCGGTGCGGGCGGTCGTCGGCGTCGCCTTCGCCGGCGCGGACCGCGGCGCCACGGTGGTGGTCGGCGGCGACCGCGATGCGGTGTGCGCCTACGGGGCCGATGGCAAGGCGCTCTGGACCCATGACATCGAACGTTACAAGACCGCCGGGGATGTGCGGGTGCTGTTCGCGGCAGATCTCGATGGCAAGGGCCGTCAGGTGGCGGTGGCGGGCTCGCGGAATTGGCGTTTTCACATCCTCGATGGTGACGGCACGAAACGCTGGCACTACGAGAGTGTGCATGCCTCGACCGCGGGCTGCGCGGTGGACCTGGACCGGGACGGACGCCAGGAACTCCTGCTGGGCACGGCCTACTACGGCTGGCACGCCGCCAACCCGGACGGCTCGCGCCGTTGGAGCTACCCTACCTTGGGCGGCCCCGGCTGCGAGGCGATCGCCGCGGGCGACGTGACTGGCGACGGCCTGCCCGAGGTCTTCTTCGGCGGCCAGGATGCGCTGGTACAAGCGACGGATGCGTCGGGCCGGGCTTTGTGGCAGGCCAACACCGGCGATGTGGTAACCGGTCTGGCCGTGCTGGATACAGACGCCGACGGCCGCGGCGAGGTGCTGGCGAGCTCGCTGTCCTTCAATCTGTTCTGCTTTGACGGCGAGGGTCGTATCCGCTGGCGCCGGGACCTCGGCAGCCCGGTCCGGGCTCTGGCCGTGGCCCGCGATGGAGCTCTGACCCACGTCGTGCTGGTGACGCAGGCCGGCGGGGTCTGGCTCATCGATCCCCGCCAGGGCCAAAGCCTTGCGACCTACGAACTGGGCGCCGGCGCAACCCGCCTCGCGGCCCGCGGCGGGATGGTCCTGGTGGCAGATGAGGCGGGACGGCTCACGGCGCTGGAGGCAGGATCAGCAGACCAGCCCAAGGGACCGTAGAGTGCTGCGCACAAGGAGGGACGGGGATGAAGCTGCTCAAGACGGCGTGGACGACCGTGCTGGCCGCCTCGATTCTGGGGTCGAAGAGTGTCTGGAGTGAACCGGAGGGTGCCATGCGTAACCTGTTCGTGATCAACGAGGACGACAGCCATTTCTTCGGCTCAAGACAGCCGGACCAGATGAACCTGCCGGGATTGCAGCGGTTCATCGACCAGTATGCCGGCACGACGGTGACAC
>CAILKC010000057.1 GCA_903834675.1 uncultured Victivallales bacterium
ACCAGCACCGGCGGATCATGCAGGATGGCCTGGGCAAAACAGGTACGGTGTTTGTAGCCCTTGGAAAGCGTTTCGATACTCTGGTAGCGGACCCGTTCCAGGAAACAGGTACGGATGGCACGCGTCACGGCTTCCGTGGCCGCACGTCCCCGGTAACCGCGGATTTCGGCCGCGAAATGCAGGAAACTGTCCACCGTCATCTCGGGGTACGCCGGCGCGTTCTCCGGCAGGTAACCGACCAGAGACTTGGCGGCGATCGGCGCGGTCTCGATGTCATGCCCACCGATGGTCACCTTCCCGCCGGAGAGCGGCAGAAAGCCGGTGATCATGCGCATGCTGGTCGACTTGCCCGCCCCGTTCGGCCCGAGGAAACCGAGAACGTCGCCCCGTTCGACGCTGAACGAGACGTCGTCAACGGCAAGTATCGGGCCGAACCATTTGGAGATGTGTTGAGCCTCAATCATTGCCTTCCATCGTGCCTCCATGCTGACCGCTTCGTCTCGCCACGGCGCCAGCGCCACCGCCAGACTAGCCTGCACTATTCAAAAAAAACGCTCCATCAGACCGTCGAACCGCGGGTGAGTGCAGGCGCCTGATGTAGCCACCCGATGGGCAGCGGGCTACCTGCATGTCCGCTGCTTGCCACCTACAACGCCCGTAAACTGGCCCGTATTGGAGCGCTTACGAAAAAAACGCTACCTGTGCAATGTGGGCACCCGTCTGGAACGCTGAAGGCGCGCTGCGATACCAGCACAGGGCAACGCCCTGGGAATAGGAGGGTTATGGGCTTGCGCCCTGGTGGGTCGAGCTATCTGCCCTGCGTTCGCGCCGAGGTCGGAAGGACCGCCCATTCAGGGCTCAATCCGACGCTGACGGCGCTTTCTTAAACAGCCCACACCAAGCTGCGGCACCATCACGAGGTTTGCAGCAGCCATCCGCCGCTCCATAGTGGGAGACGCGCCCTTTTTGGAGTGCGGTGGCAAGGCCGCGAAAGCGACCGCGACACCGCTTTGGCGGGGCGCAGAGATGAAAGCGGCGTCGGCGGCCTGCTATGCAGCCCTCTGCCGCGCGCAGTCCAAAGTGGGAGACGCGCCCTTTTTGGAGTGCGGTGGCAAGGCCGCGGAAGCGACCGCGACACCGCTTTGGCTGGGTGGCGAGGCTGACGAGAAGGGGAAAGACGCATGGACCCGCAACAGATCGAGGTCAGATGCCCCGGCTGTGGGGCGCGCTACTGGGTCGAACCGGCGCAACTGGGCGCCTCGGCCGAGTGCGGCCACTGCTCCCTCGAGTTTACCGTGCGGAGCGACGAGGAGACGCCCACCCTGCCGAGGCAGGTCACGGTGGCTTTCGAGGGCGCGGTGCAGCGCTCGAACCAGACCATCACCGGCTACATGCGCGAGCACGGCGTCAGCGGCGGCGTCAGTCTCGAAGCGTCAGATGGCAGCGACGCGGCCAGGGAGGTGCTCGAAGCCGACAGCGGCCGCAAGTACGCCGTCGGCAAGGTGGTGGCGCAGGGCGGCATGGGCGCCATCCTCAACTGCCGCGACCTCAACGTGCGCCGTAACGTGGCGATGAAGGTCATGCTCAACCCCGAGCAGGTGGAGCAGCCGCAGATTCTGCGCTTCATCGAGGAGGCGCAAGTCACCGGCCAGCTTGAGCATCCCGGCGTGGTACCGGTCTACGAGCTCGGGGTCGACGCGGGCAGCAACGTCTTCTACACCATGAAGTTCATCCGCGGCCGCACCCTGAAAGAGGTCATCAAGGGCCTCGCCGACCGCGATGCCGCCACCCTGACCGCCTTCCCGCTCAACCGCCTGCTGAGCCTCTTCCAGCGCGTCTGCGAGGCCGTGGCCTATGCCCACCACAAGCACGTCATCCACCGCGACCTGAAGCCCGAGAACATCATGCTCGGCGACTTCGGCGAGGTCTACGTCATGGATTGGGGCCTGGCGAAGGTGCTGGGCGGGGGCGAGGCCGCGCCGTCGGACGGGGCGGACACCTCTGCCATCCAGCATGCCCGCAGCAACCTCGCTGACTCTGCCATCAAGACGCTCGATGGCGCGGTCATGGGGACGCCGTACTACATGGCCCCTGAGCAGGCTCGCGGCGAGGTCTCCGAGCTCGATGGGCGCGCCGATGTCTACGCCCTCGGCGGCATCCTGTACGAACTGCTGTCGTTGCGGCGGGCCGTGGATGGCAAGAATGGCATGGCGATCG
>CAILKC010000058.1 GCA_903834675.1 uncultured Victivallales bacterium
CAGCACCAAAGATCGAATCCCCGGTC
This sequence comes from uncultured Victivallales bacterium, assembly GCA_903834675.1. The sequence goes on from CAILKC010000058.1 coordinate 27, forward strand.
TGGTTCCGGATATCCAGGCTGAACTGCACTCGTATCTTGCCGTGGTCTGGCGTGACAACGATTGCCCATCCGTAACTACTCAGGATTGAGGCGGGGGGCTATTGCGCCCCTTCAGGGCTCGGGCTCATGGAACCTGTTTACCCAGCCCGCTGGGCTGGGCTGAGGGATGGCCGCACCTACGGCGCTGAAATCGGGCACCAAAGCCCAAAGCGGCGCCGACGCAGCGGCGCCCTCCAACGCCCCTCGTCCGCCGCAGCGGACGAAGGGCGGAATGGGAAGCGCCTGGTGTTCTAAGGGGTTGCTGCGCGTGTCCTACAAGCGGGTTCACTCCTCGCCGGCCTGGCCCGGGGCTTTGGCAGGCTTGGCCGGCCGCGGCGCCGGGGTTGGGCTGGCCTTCTTGGCGGTCTCAGGCGGGGCCGGGCTGGCCTTCTTGGCGGTCGCCGAGACCGCGGGCGGCATGGCCTTGGTGTTCCACGACTTGCACAGACGGCACTCGGGTTTCGCCTTGAGGTCTGCGAGGGTCCGCTGTTTCTCGGTGGGGATGAAGCCAAAGTCTTTCTTGCAGTCGTTGCAGTGAAAGGCAAAGCCCAGTTTGCCGCCGCACAGACGGCAGCGCAGGTCGTGGATGTTCTGCACCGGTCGCTCTTCGCGGGCGTCGCAGGCCATGCACATCAGTGCCACCGTGCCGCTCGGAGTGGGCACGCCGACGTCTTTCGGGTTTGCCCGGAGGGCGCGGAAACCGCCATACGCCAGCCCGGCCAGCGCCAAGACCCCGAGGAGGATGGCCAGTCCGCGCAGGATCGAACTCATGGGGCGGGTTGCCGGAGACCTGAGGGGCGGCGCGGAGTCGTCGTCCGGATCCTCCTCAACCGGCGCCTCGCGGCGGGGCGAACGGACCTCCATCCAGGTGCGGTGGCGGACGCGGCGAGAGCGCGAGGGCGCCGCCGGGCGAGAGCCGCCGCCGTGGGCGGGGGCCAGGGCGGCACTATCCAGGCGGGCGGCCTGTGGTCGAGACAGGTCCGGGCTGGCTGGCACGGGCGGTCGGGTAGCCGCCGGCGGCGGGGGCGGTCGGCTGGCTGGCGGCCTGGGCGCCGCCGGGGTTGCCGCGGCACGGCTCGGGGCTGGCGCGGCGGCGTCGATCAGCTTGCAGGCCAGGGCGGCGACCGCCCCAGGCTTCACCGGAAAGGTGAAGATGCCGACCTGCTTCCCGAGAGCCCCGGCCACATCGCCCAGCGCGTCGATCTCGGGCAGCAGCAACGGAATGCTGTGACCTTCGCCAGACTCACGGATACGGTAGGCAAGCTCGAAGTTGGTCAGTCCGGCTTTCTCAAAGTTCAGCACGACCGCCACGGCGCCGCCCCGGCCCACGGTGCTCAGCACTTCGTGGGGAGTGGCACAGAACACCACAGGCTGCCCGCGCGGCGCGCTCATCTTCTCGAGCGCCTCGCAGATCAGGTATGCGTCTTGATTGTCACCACCAACCAGAATCTGGGGCATCTTGCCAACTCCGCCTCAGGTTGCGCTAGGCGTACAGTACAGGGGTCAGGGCGCCGCGGCCTCGAACCAGCCGAAGGCGGACGAGTCTTTGCTGCCGCAGACCCCCGGGGTCCACTCCAGCCAGCCCCGAAAACCCTCGCCGTCGTTATCATTCACGGTCATGGACCAAGCCAGCCGCCGACCGACCCGCATGCCGGTCACGCCCAGGGTGCTCCAGGGTATCGCCGCCTCGTAGCGCGTGACCGTGCCCTCGCGCCGTACGGCCAGGCGAGCCTCGGTACAGGGCGCGGCGCCAGGCATCCACTGGAAGACGACTGGGCCCTGCGGTCCGAGGGTCAGCCCGACTTCGGTTTCGCTGCCTTCGTAGCCGGAGGTCGGGTTGGGCGGGCCGTTGCGGAAGGCGAGTTGAATGCAGTCGCCGCGCCAGAGCTGAAAGCCGCTCTCATCCTGACGCTGAACGTCGTCGGTGACCGCGACGGCCAGGTAGAGGGCGCTCTCATCCCAGCCAACCCAGACGTCGGCCGAGCAATCCGCCGCACCGCCGTAGCCCGTTGCGATCTTGACCGTCTCCGCCGCGGGGGCGCCAAGATGCAGCGTCGGCTCGCCGCTCCACTCGGTGAGGCTGCCGTCGAGGGTTGGCGGGGTGGCCCAGCGGCGCGCGCTGGCCAGGGGCCGCGACTTCAGCACCAGGAGGTCATGGCGGGTTCCTTCCTCGACTACCCGGGCCTTGAACGAGGCCTGCTGGTCGGCACTGGCTGGGGGCACGCGGACTTTGAGCAAGACGCCGCGAGACTCCCCCGGCAACAAGCGCCCGAGGTCGCAGGCGGTCGCCGGTTCGATGAGCCAGCCGGCGGGGCTCTCGAAGACGACGCGGGCCTGGCGGGCGATGCGGCTGTGGTTCACCACCGTGGCCGGCATGACGAAGCTCTCCCCGCCGCGCACCGTGGCCGGGCAACCGGTGTTCAGTTCAAGTGCCGGGCGGTACACGGCTCGGACCGGAAAGTCGAACGCCTCGGGGCCGGCCTGCAGACCGACGCTCACGACCTCCTGGGCCTCGGCTCCGGTTCCGGCCCAGACGAGGCGGCGGACCCGCCGTTCCTCGCCCCGACCGACGCTCACGGTTTCCACCGCCCCGTCTGGCCAGCGGACGGTCAGTTCGCCGGTCTTGCGAGCGCGGGCCGCGATGCGGACTTCGAGGGCCAGGGGTTCACCCGCAACCACCTCCTGCAGCGCGGTCGGCGGAGTGACCTCGAGGCCGGCGTGCTCGAGGCTGACGGCGAAGAGGAATTCGCGGGCACAGGCGGCCAGGATCGGGTCCGAGCTGCCGGCAGCGGCGCGAGCCAGCGAGGCGGCGTTCGGGTCGGGTCGGGCGAAGATCACCGCCCGGATTTCGCGGGCCTCCAGCACCTCATCGCGGCGCACAGTGGCGCCGCTGGCCCGCTGCCAGGGGCTCAGGCCGTTGGCCGTCAGGCGCTGGACCAGCCAGTCGGCGCCAGCCCCCGGGAGCCCGTCGCCGGGGCGCACGTCGTAGGTGATCGCCGCCGGATGGTCGGTGGTGTTGACCAGCAGCGCCGCCAGCCGGCCGCTGCGGGAGCGCCAGAGCGTTCCCTGGACGGCTGGCAAGGTCGCCGTATGCCGAGTCGTGCGGTTCCAGACGGCGGTCACCACCGGCATGGAGTTCAACGGCCGAATCTCGTCGAGAAGCTCGCCGTACACCATGAACTCCTGGGCCGCCAGGCGCAGTCGGGACAGGGCCAGCTCAAAGTCGAGTTTGGCGCGGTGTTCGGGCCGCAGCAGCCAGTCGCCATTCCAGCCGAGCTGGCAACCCCAGAGGAAATCGCGGGCCTGGGCCATCACGAAGGCATCCAGGTCATCCTGCGCGTCCTGCGGGCTGGTGAAGTAGAGGGTGTACCCCGAATACACCGCCGGGAGCAGCGGGACATCGGTGTCGTAGCGCGGGTTCCAGGCCAGGTATGCGTCGATGTTGTCCATGTAGGGTTCGGCGGTGTTCTCGGTGGTCAGGCCCACGCTCAGGGCAGCGGCCTCGGTCTTGATCCGCTCCAGCATGACGCGGTAGCCATCGACCCAGTGGCGCCCGCCGCCGAGGGGGTGCCCGTGGGCCGGGTCGAAGCAGGGCGCCGGGGCGGCGGCGCCGATCTGATCGAGGTAGATGGCGTTGACGCCGCACTCGGTCATCAGCCGGTGACAAATCTCGGCGACCTTGTCCTGCCACAGCGCCGTGGCCGGGCACATTGGGGCAAGC
>CAILKC010000059.1 GCA_903834675.1 uncultured Victivallales bacterium
CCGGCCGGATCGGAATCGGACCCGCGTCGGCAAGTCTCATTCCGGTATGCCCGGCCGCAGCCGGGGGCTGGGCTGAACCCTGAACCCCAGGACCTGAGTAGTCACCACCTACGGAGCTGACATGCACCCGGTCCCACTCCTCGCCGCTCATCTCCTCGATCTTCGACCGGTCGGGTCCGTGCAGGCGTATGACGGCGAAGTCTGCGGTCGCCGGGTGCAGTTTGTTCCAGACCTCGCCAATGTGCGGCATGTAGTAGCCTTCGAGGAAGACGAACCCGGCCCCGTACCTGGTCAGCAGGTCGAAGAACCGCAGTGACAGCCATTTCGGGTTGCGGATCTCGACAGCGTACGGGAACCCCTTGGGTGCCCCGGACAGGAACTGATCGAGACGTTCAAGGAACGCCGCCAGCGACGGCATCTTGGTCTTGTTCAGGTACTCGAACTGGAACATGATGGGACCGAGCTTGCTGCCCATGGGCGACAGCCGCTCCAGGAAGCGGTTCAGCAGGTCCAGGTCAAGGAACTGGTCGTTGGGCCGGTTGGCGAACTCGGCAGCGCTCTTGGGCTGCTTGCCGTAGTAGTGGGTCAGCGTGATGGCGTTGGGCGCTTTGACGGTGAAGCGGAAGCCATCGGGTACGCTCTCGGCATACTGCCTCACGGCGTCGGTCGCCGGGAGCGTGATGCCGCTCGGAAACAGGCTCCAGAACCACTGGTCGATCTCGACGGTGGTCAGGTGCTTGGCATAGTCAGCAAGGTAGTCGGCGGCACGGTAGCCCTTGGCCGAGTCGTACAGGAGGCCCTTCCAGGAGTCGTACTTCCACGAGCACGTGCCGAGACGCAGGTAGGGCCGTAGCGACTCCGGGATGGAGAGACCAAGCCCGCCGTTAGAATCACCGGCCTGATGCGAAGCGAACAGGTCAGGTTGGGCACCTGTCGTCATCCCTCGTCAGCGTCCCCCGAAACCCCTGGACCCGAAGCGCAGTGTATCCCTGCCCCAGCGGGCTTCACTGACCTGGGAACAACTCGGCGTATGCGGCGTCGGTCTCTATCGTCCAGTCCTTGTGGAAGGTCCACCAGATCACGTCGTGCGAGTAGTCCTTCTTCGCCGTTTCAGGCAGGTATTTCTGGCCGATGTAAAGGATCTGACGCATCCCGGCAACCACGGTGCTGTACCGATTGTAGGCTGGCTCCGGCATCGCCTGGAGCATGTTGTGCAGCTTCCAGGCCAAGGCCCGTTCCCGCAATCGTTCCTTCTCTCCGGCGGTGAAAACCACCGGGGTGACATCCGGGTCCGGGGGAGCCACCACTACCCGCTTGTACTCCCCGTAGAGTTTCTGGATCATCTTGTCGTTGAACTCGATCTTACTGTAGGCGGCGATGGCATTCTGGCTGGTCCAGGAATCGACATCGGCCTCCCATTCCTTCACCATCTCATTCCCGAGATACGTCGCGATGCGGTCAAGGGTTACCGGTTCCGTCGCTGGCTTGCCGTTTGGGGACTGGCACAATCCGACTGCGGAAGTGAAGAACACGAAGATGATCACCAACAAGGGCCAGGAGAGGACGCCAAGCTCGCCGAGGCGGGCGGCGGTGTGGTTGTGGTCGATGGTGATGCTCTTCATCGGTCGTGTTCCTCCTCTGGCTCCCGGTATCTCCGCACCCTTACCCAGCCCTGGTCCTGCCCCTGGCGCTGGCGGTCGTCAGAGTCCCTTCCCGACCTCGAAAGCCTTCCCCAGAGCGCGGCCCATGCCATGGTAGGACCGACTGCCGGTGTCGTACATCATCGCTCTGATCTTCAGCGCATCGGCGCTGCCGTCCTGCCCCAGCACGGATTCGTCGATCTTTACATCCAGAATCTCACCGACGAACTGCGTATGCAGCCCGATTTCCAGCGTGTGGAGCAGTCGGCACTCCAGGACCACCGGGAACTCACCGACATAGGGGGCATCCACAAGATCGCTCCTGACCGGAGCGAGGCCGGTAGCAGCGAACTTGTCCCCATCCCTGCCGGAGACGATGCCAAAGTAGTCAGCCTCCTTGATGTGGGTCTCCGAGGGAATGCTCACCGTAAACGCCTTCCGTTCCACGATATTCCCGTAGCTGTAGGTCGCCTTCCGCAGCGAGACAGCGACACAAGGGGGCTTTGAGCAGCAGATCCCGCCCCAGGCGCAGGCCATAGCGTTAGGCTTCCCGGCCTTGTCGTAGGTGCCCACGATCAGCACGGGCGTGGGGTAGAGGATCGTCTTGGCACCGAAGGATTTCTTCATGGCGTTGACTGCTCCTATTCCGGTTTGGTCACTGTACCCGGCACCACGATACCGCTCCTTCCACCCGGGTGCATGACCTTCTTGTCGGTTCGAGAAGAGAAAGACGATCAACTCGCCAAGACGCCAAGACGCAAAAGGAAGCGGGGATGAGGCTGAAGGGTGTCCTCCGTGTGCTCCGTGCCATCCGTGGTTACCCTTCCTGGGTTGTCTCCGCTCCAGAAACCCGTCCACAGCGCGGTCCGAGCCCTCCTGAAGGAGCGTTCCATACGACCTCGGCGCGAACCTAGGACAGATGGCTCGCCCCTACAGGGCTCAAACCCATAACTATCCTATTCCCAGGGCGTTGCCCTGGGCTGGTATGGCAGCGCGCCTTCAGCGCTCCAGACGGACTCCCTTATTGCACAGGTCGATTTTATTAGCAACGACTCCTTGGCTCAAGCATGGGCAGGCAGGGGTGAGTGTGGCACGGGCTGTGCGGCGGAGCGGGCAGGTGGGTACAGCCAGCGGATGCTGAGGGCGGACAGACACAGCCCGACGAACCCTCACCCGAAGAGAGCCACAACCTTGCATCCTTGCTCCGGTGACCGGAGATTAGAGAGCCGCGCGAGCTCTGGGCGAGTCGTCGGCTGCGGCGGGTTTGTCGCCCGGCCCCGCGGCCCCGCGGCCCCGCGCAGGAGTCACCTGTCAGAGCAGGAGTCCGGGCCGATGAGCAGGCAAGCATTCACGTTCCGAACCGCCCAGGGGGTCTGGGTCAACGACATGCGCAACCGCGCCCTGTCGCACCAGTCGTGGCCATGTGTGACTCTGGACGATAGCGCCGTCCGAGACCTGGCCGCATGCATGCGCCTGCAGGCGGCGGCAGGCTTCAATAGCGTGACGCTGTTCGGGCTTTTTGCGGCCCACTCCTGGGACCCGGACATTCCAAGGACGGTCGACCGCGAGCGGGCGGAGCGGGTGCGCGGGGTCCTGGCCGAGGCGCGGGCCTGCGGCCTGAGGGTCATCTACGGCCTGGGGGTGTATAGCTGGGGCTTCGACGCCATCATCGCCCATGACGCTGCCGTGCGCGGCCCGAACCCGCACGCGATGTGCGGTTCGCGCCCAGAGTCCTGGCAGTGGATGCAGCGGATCCTCGACTACCTGTTGGCGGAGTTCGGTTTCGACGGATTCCATCTGGAAGCAGCGGACCTGGGACGTTGCTCGTGCAGCGCCTGCGCTCCAGAGAGCAACACGGCGTACTACTCGCGCCTGAATGCCCAGACCGCCGCGTACATCCGAAAGGCCCGGCCGGACGCCGTGACCATGGTCAACCTGTGCGGTTACCTGTCCCGCGGGGCCACGGTGCCCAACCACGACTGGCGGCACCTGTACGAACTCGGCCGGCACTTGGACTTCCTCGTGGACCCGGGGCATCGCGGGCATTTCATCGCCCCGACCGCGCGGCGCGAGTTCATCCAAGGGCTGCCGTGCGCCTTTGGCACCTCGGGTGGCGTTTGGGTCTACCCGCCGCAGCGCTGGCACCGGCTGCGCTGGTTCCTCCCGTACACGGCCCGGACCGGGCGTCACCTGGAAGACCTCTACGCCGATGGCGGCCGGGCCGTCGAGTACTACATGGGCCCCGTGGCCAACCCGGCTACCGAGGTGAACATTGCCTTCGGCGGCCGCAAGTTGACGGATGTCGGCAGGGACAACCGCGAGGTGCTGGGCGAAGTCTTGGATGAGCTTTATCAGCCGCTAAACCGCGCTGCGGGTCGGCAGTTAGTCCACGTCTTCACCGAGGCGGAAGAGGCATTCTTCGCCGACCCCTCGCCGGCGTTGCCAGACGACGGGCGTTCGCGTGGGCAGATCCACCTGTCGCCGCTCGTCGGGGTGCAGCCCGGCGAGCCGATCTACCTACAGAACTCGATGACCGCGGCCGGGCGGGCCGCGTATGGGCGTCGGCTGGAGGGGCTGCTGCCCGTGGTGGCAGGTCTCGAGCAAGCCTGCGGCAGTCGGGTTCGCGTGCGCCGCATCGCCGGCGCCATCCGTGGCACGCTGGCCGACATCGCCCGCACACGGTAGCGGTGGTTCAGCTCCCACCCGAAGCTCTTCTTGCTCGCCTGTGCGCGCGGCGCTAGGTCATGTTCACTGGCCTTCAGGTCGGGGCACTACTCCCCATTCTCCACCCACAGTAGCTCCGTGCCCGACGGCTTCACGCCGGCCAGTTTCTGGGACAGAACCTGTGCCGCGTCCCGACCCACCAGCTCCGACGATTTGACCTCCGCCACCGCGCTCTCCGCCTCGTACGGCACGGCCTCGGGCGAACTGTAGTACCAGACATACCCATGCTCATCCAACCACCGAATCGCCGGCAACAAGGGCTGCTTGGCGAGGTCCAGGGCGGATTGGTTCGATTCGACGAACAACGGGTCCCCGGTGTCCAGCAGCATGCGTACATCAAGCCGCGCCGGGCGTGGTTGCTTGACCAGCTCGTCCCGGAACACCGCCAGCTTCGGGTAGTAAGTGGCCGGGTCGCTGAAGCTGAACGAGTCGGACCAACAGCAGAAGTCGGTCTGACCCAGTTCGTACGCAATCGTCATGGCGCGCTCGAACCCACGCAGCCGCTCCTCGTCGCCGAACGGATCGCCGGGCTTGCGGATGAAGAAGCCGATCTCGCCGATCCCGCCGGGCCAACCGAACACGTTCGGTGACATCCGCAGCCGTGCCATGCGCAGAAACGAGGTCTGCGAGATGGGGTTCGCGTAGCGCTTGAAGTACCACGACCAATGGGTCGGGTAGCAGCCCGTGCCGTAGTCGTAATCGAGCGCCGTGAAACGACCGATGAGGGTCCGCAGCGCGGGGTCGGTGCTGTTCGGCCGGACCGAGACGCGGTGCGCCGGGTTGGGATCGATCTCGCGCAGGTCGCCCTGGATCCGGGCCATCGCCCGGAGGTAGAGGTCCGCGTTCGGGATCGCGTTCTCCTCGTTGATCAGGTTGTAGGAATCCAGCGCGGGGCAGTCCCTCAACTCGCGGGCGAGTCGGCACCACAGGTCTGACAAGCGGGAGGTCGGTCCGAGGTCGTACCGTTCGGCGTTGTCGGCCTCGCCGTTGTTGGCCCACCGTGGGAAGGTCTGCTGTTGCGGCGCCAGCCGCACCTTCACGCCGGACTCCTGAGCGGCCGCCAGGAACCTGCGGAGCCCTGCCACGACGTCGGGGTTGAGTTCGCCCGGCGTCGGCTGCAGGCGAGCCCAGTTGAAGCTGAGCAGCCAGACGTCGAGCCCGCCCGCCGCGCGGTAGGTCGCGATCAGCTTGTCGAGCGCCTCGCCGCGATCGCGGTGGAAGCCGAAGTCGGCCACGATCGCGCCGAGGCGAAGCTGCCGGTCGTGATTGCGGTAGGGCGGGCCGACGCGAAGGACCACACTACGCCGCGCGGCGTCGCCGCCGACCATGGCGTGCCAGTCGCCTGGCCCCGCGTCAGGCGGGAAGGTGAAGCTGCCGCGGGCGATCCGTCGGACCGGGTCCGCCCGGGCCGCCTCGGTCAGCGTGACGGTGAACTCCTTGCCCGCCGGTGAGCGCAGCCGCAGGGAACCCGGCGCACCGCGGCCCGCGTAGTCTGCGAACTGCGGCCGAAACAGGGCCGTCTCGCCAGGCTGGAAGTGGTAGCACTCGTGCGACCCATCCGCCGTAGCGACGCTGAGCCACTCGATCTCGGCGGTGTCGTCGTGGGACAACCTCCAGTCGTACAGCTCCGGGCCGACCGCCGGGTCTATCGTCGAGAGCACCACCCGCGCCTGCAGCCACGCCTCTTCATTCGGTCTTGAAGCGACCGGCCAGGCGTCGCCGCCGCTGACCAGGCGGAGGTCGTAGTCGTCGGAGGTGACCGTTCCCTGCCCCAGCAGCACCAGCTCCAGCAGCACTCGCCTGAGCGGTTGCGCCGGGGTCGTGAAGACGATCCGGTCGCGCCGCCAGGCGGCCGAGCCCGGCTTGCTTTGGCCGAACCGGCCCCAGCGCATCGTGCCGTCGGCCAGCTCGAGGGAGACGCTCATCTGCACCGGCGTCTGCGGGCTGTCCTCCCGGTGCCAGACCGCAAACGAGTAACGCTGGTTCGGCTGCAGCTCACCGGCATACGGCACGCCATACCGCGCCGCCCCACCGCCGAAGCGCGTGATGCGGGCCTGTAGCGCGCGCTGCCCGGTGTGCGCCTCGGCCGTCGCGGTGAACGGGTGGTCGTTATCGCCCCACGCCAGCTCGCGGGGTGGATCGTCACCACCCTCCTGCTCGACCGACGGGTCGGGCAGGAGGTTCGGCCCGGAGTCGACCGCCAGGGCGTAGGCATCGGCGCCTTCCGGACCCTGCCACGGAGCGTCGGCAAGGGCGGCCTCGGTCCTGGCACTGCGGAGCTGGAACCGGAGGTCGGTCCCGGAGGGCTGCGCCGCGAGCCAGGAGAGCTTGTTCGGAAATGACTTCTCGGTCGGCTGCATCACGGTCACGAACTCGCCCACCCGGTAGCAGGGCGTGAACTCGGTCGCGGTCGAACCCTCCTCGAACTGCGCCGCATCGACCCACAGGGTGGCCTGCGCACCGGGCTTCGTCGGTTTCGCATGGATGATGCAGCGGACCCAGGAGATGTCTGCCGGCGTCGTACCGGTGAGGCTCAGTCGCGTCCACTCCGCGGCCCGGATCGGCCGACTCGCTCCGGCGTCGGTCCACTCGCCCTTGGCGTTGATGAAGTTGATCATCACGTCGAACTCGGCCGCGTCGGCCGGTTCGGCCTTGACGTACGCCGAGAGCGTGTAGGCCAGCGACGGCTTGACCTGATGCACATCCTGATTGACGTGTAGCAGCGTCGTGCCGTCCGCCTGCCAGGCGATCTGCTGCGCCCGGGCGCCCTCGACCGCCCCGGCCGCGAAGCTCGGTACGCTGCCGGGGGAGTAGACGCCGTAGACGTTCTCCTGCCCCCACAGCCCCCAGCCGAAGGCGTAGCCGTCCTGGACCACCCGCTGCCCGACCTCCTGATCCCACTCGAACGAGGGATTGCTGAGCAGGTTGACCCTCGGCAGTGTCAACGGCGGCGCGGCTTGGGCGGCTAGCGGGGCGAGCAGGAGGCCGAGCCAGAGATTGGGGTGGCGCATGATGGATTCCGGAGATGCGGAGGGGTTCGCCGTCGATAGGGCGGGGCCTTCAGGCCACGGAAGGAAGATAGCTGATAGAGAGCCGCTTCCAGACAGTGGACGGAAGATAGCGTCGTGTCGAACTGGGCGCAAGAGAGGGGTGCAGGTCAGTTCCGTAGGGGTTCGCTTGTCTGAGAACCGCAGAGGGTCGAGGGCCTGCCCGCCGTGGTGGGTCGAGAGACAAGTATCCGAGTCCGCCCCCGTCAATTCGATCCCAATTTCAATCTCGATCCGCCATCCCACCGCTACGGTTTCGCGGCGGTACCCCCAGCTGCGGAAGTCGCGGGTTCGCCTCTGCGCCTCTTCAGCCCCGAAGGGGCGCCATCCCTTCTGCCTCTTC
>CAILKC010000060.1 GCA_903834675.1 uncultured Victivallales bacterium
AACACCCGCCGTCAGTCATGGCACAGGCGCCAAGCCAAAGCGGTGTCGCGGTCGCCGTCGGCGACCTTGCCACGCGCACAGGGGCGACGCGCGATATGGACTGCGTGCGGCAGAGGGCCGCGTCCGCGGCCCGTCGACGCCGCTTTCACGGTCGGCGGTACGACGGCGGTCGTTTCTTGAAACATCCCTGCCCGGTGGGGTGCATGCATCAGCCCGCTTGCCTCCCTGGAGCCCGCGATGCCAGCGCCCGTTCCGGGCGGTTGCTCGCGGTATCCGCCGTGGCACGGCAATACCCGTTGTACGCAGTACCCCGCTTGGCAACCGTCGGCCGTAAGTGGGGTCAAGGCTGGGGTGGAGGTGCGCGACTTCGGCGATAGGCGTCGGAGCCCGCACTCGGAGTCGCGGACCATGAGTGAGTTGCTGCATATCCTGAGTGAGTTCTGGTCGGTCTCCGCCGAGCTCGCCCCCTGGCTTCTGCTGGGCTGCCTGCTGGCGGGAGTCCTGCATGTGGTCATGCCGCCGGACCTGGTGCGCACGCATCTTGGCGGCAGCCGTTTCATGAATGTGGTCAAAGCGGTGCTGCTGGGGGTGCCACTACCGCTGTGTTCGTGCAGTGTGCTGCCCGCCGGACTGGCCCTGAAGAAGGACGGCGCCAGCGATGGTGCCGCGGTAGGCTTCCTGATCAGCACCCCGCAGACCGGGGTCGACTCGATCACGGTCAGTGCCGCCATGCTGGGCTGGCCGTTCGCGATCCTGAAGGTGGTTGCTGCCACCGTCACCGGCCTGCTCGGGGGCGTGCTTACCAACCTCACCACGCCGCCCAATCACGGCATCCAGGCCGACGCGGGGCCGCGGCAACGCCGCGCCGGACGGACGGTGACTGGGCTGGTGGCCGAGACCCTGGAGTACGCCTTCGTCGAACTCCTGGCTGGAATCTGGAAGTGGTTGCTGGCTGGGCTTCTGGTATCCGCCGTGGTCGGCGCGCTGGTGCCGACGCAGGCGCTGACGGGCAAGGCCTGGGCCGGCGGCTTCACGGGGATGCTGGTGATGCTGGCGATCGGCATTCCGCTGTATGTCTGCACCACGGGTTCGCTGCCCATTGCTGCCGCGCTGGTACGAGCTGGGATGTCCCCGGGGGCGGCCCTGGTCTTTCTGATGGCGGGCCCGGCCACCAATGCCGCGACGATTGCCGCGATCTGGCGGGCGCTGGGCCGACGGGTCACTGCGATCTACCTGGGCACCATTATCGCTGGCAGTCTGCTCTTTGGCTGGCTCTTCGATGCGGTGGTCCAGGTGGCCCCCGGCGCGGCTCCTGACTGCCACCTGGCGGCCCCCGGCGGGATCGGCCAGGCCTCAGCGCTGGCGCTGTTCTGTCTCTTTGCGTACCTCGCCTTCAGGGACTGGCGTGCGAGGCGCTCTGGCGCTGGCGCGGCCTGCTGCCAGGCTAAGGCCACCACGAGCGCGGAGACCCTGCAACTTGCGGTCAAGGGCCTCACCTGCCCGAACTGCTCCCGCAAGCTGCAACGCGCCTTGGCGGCGCTGAACGGCGTGACTGCGGTGGTCGTGGACCACGGGTCGGGGCAGGCGACCGTCACCGGCCAGGGACTACGGCGCGAAGACCTCCTGGCTGCCGTCCGGCGGGCCGGCTTCGAGCCGGGGTGAGAAGCGGTAAAGAAAGACGACCTGTGCAATAAGGATGGGCCGCGGTATTCAGCCCCAAGGGGGCGTTTCGGGCGCCCAGGGCAGCGCCCTGGGTACCCGTCCACAGCGAAGATTGAGCCCTGAAAGGGCGGACCATGCGACCTCGGTGCGAAGGTAGGGTACATGGCTCGCCCCTACAGGGCTCAAACCCATACCCATTCTATTCCCAGGGCGTTGCCCTGGGCTGGTATGGCAGCGCGCCTTCAGCGCTT
>CAILKC010000061.1 GCA_903834675.1 uncultured Victivallales bacterium
CGCGGTAGGGTGCCACGGGACTCCGTCAAACCCTGCCTTCGTATGCGCATAGTCAAGCTCCCTGAGCGCGCCCCGGCCACTGCGGCCCCTGGCGCGCGGTGCTGATCAGAAATCAAAGACCACCTTCAGCAGGCCGCTCTGGCCGCTGAGATCGAGCGCTGCCTGCGAGGTGCCGGCGGTGCCGCTCACCTCGTCCAGGCGGACTTCGAGTTCGGTGGAGATGTGCTCGGTGAGATGGACGCCGGCGCTGAGGCTGACGAAAAGGCCGACAGCGATGTCCGAGCCCGAGTCGCTGCGCTCCAAGCGGTAGAAGCCCGGATCGCCGGTTCCCGGAATGGCGTTCCAGGCGCCGCTCTCGACCGTCTCCGTCTTGGTCTCGGCCCAGTAGAACGCCGGGCCGACGCCGGCGGCCAGATAGAAGCGCTTGAGGTCGTACTGGGCGCGCAGGCCAAGATCGAAAACCAGCAGGTCCATCTCGAAACGGCTGAGCTGAACGCTTGCGGAGGTACCCCGCGAGAATCCGGGCAGGGGCGCGTCGTCGAGGGGTGGAACCAGCACTAGCTCATCGTCGACCAGGTAATTGTAGTGCTGGGCCGCGAACGCCCCGGATGCCCCTCGCGCCCCCTGGGCGCTGAGGTCGGCGTCAACTGTGTAGTATGCCAGACCGGCGGTCAGCCGCAGGCTCAACGCCCCTCGCCGCCAGAGGTCCTTCTGCAGCCCGAGCGCCGGCGCCAGGACGTTGTCCGTCGAGGTGTCACCACCCCGATACAGGACCTGGTCCGCGCTCACCCCGCTGTCGCTGCTCAGCCCCGGCAGCCGCGAGTAACCCTGGATCCCCACCGGGCCACCCACCCGCGACATTGAGTTGTAGTTGCGCAGCTTGAAGCTCTCGACCTTCACGTCGCCGAAGGAACGATAGGCGGCGCCCAGTTGCAGATGGAGGCCGTAGTCCTCACCCAGCGCCCCCAGGGCGAACAGCGCATACAACGCGACCAGCAACCTTGGTAGCATGCTCTACCTCTCTGTTGGTAAGGTATTATGTCTAATATAATACTGGATATTGCAAATTGATACAGTTCAATTGTCCGACCGGAAAAATATGCATGGTTGAATTTGAGCGTCTTTCTGCGGGGAAGTTCCAGCGCGCGCCGCGAAGAGTGGGGTGGTGGCGGTAAGGTACGCTGGTGTGACTGGGGGCAAAGGTCTCTGCGGGAGCGGCAGGGCCGGCGGGTGCCGGGGCGGTGCGGCGCAGGGGTATGCCGGGTTGGTTCTTGCGGCGGCAGACGAAGGAGAAGGCGACATGCGACAGCTGCTGGGAGTAGCGATGATGGCAGCCTTACTGGCGGCCGGAACCTGCGGCGGAGTGGAGTTGTATGTCAGTCCGGCGGGGAATGACGCCTGGTCGGGCCGGCTTGCCGAAGCCGCGGTCGGCGGGGGTGATGGCCCGTTCGCGACCCTGCTTCGGGCTCGGGATGAGATTCGGGCGCTGAAAGCGAAAGGGCCCTTGAGTGAGGCGGTGACGGTGACGGTGCGCGGTGGCATCTACGCTTGGCGCGAGCCCTTGGTGCTGGGTGCACAGGATTCCGGCACTGCGGCGGCGCCGGTGCTGTATCGGGCGCAGCCCGGGGAGGCGGTCATACTGCGCGGGAGTGTGCCGATCCAGGGCTGGCGGCCCTGGCGTGATGGCATTTTCCAGGCCGAGGTCTCGGGTCTGGGTCTGAGCCAGCCGCCCCGGCAGCTCTTCTTCAAAGGCCAGCGCCAGCCTTTGGCGCGCAGCCCGAACGTCGACCCTGAGCACCCCCGCAGTGGCGGCTTCCTCTACGTCACCGGCGAGGTGGAGAAGGAGAGCAAGACGCTGCTGCAGTACAATCCGGCGCTGCTGGATCCCTCGGTCTGGTCCCAGCCGCAGCAGGTGCGGGTGCATGTGTGGTCCTGGTTGAACTGGAACCGCAGTGTTGTGGCGGTCAAGTCGGTGGACAGCCCCCGCAGCGTGATCACCCTCGCTGGGTCGGCGTCATACAAGCTGATCCGCGGCAACCGCTTCTTTGTCGAGAACGCCCTTGAGATGCTCGACGCCCCTGGCGAGTGGTTCGTCGATGCCGATTGCCGCTTCGCCTACTTCCTGCCGCCGGGCGGCGCGGCCCCGGCCGACGGCGAGGTCACCGTGCCGGTAGTAGAGGATTTGGTCCGCCTGGAAGGCAATGCGGCGACCGGCGCCTTCGTCGGCCACGTGCGTCTGCACGGGTTCCGCTTCGAGGAAGCTCAAAAAGGCCTGGTCTCGCTGAAGTTGGCCGAGTACTGCGCCGTGACCGGGAGCAGGCTGACGAACGGTGGTGGCGCGGCCCTGACCCTGGGCGCCCGCAGTCACCACAACCGGATTGCGGGGTGTGACATCGCGCACGTCGGTGGACCAGGAATCGAGATCAATGCCGAACTGGACTGGGAGCACCGGCTGGAGAATCGGGTGAGTTTTAACGAGATCACCAACAATCATGTGCATGATGTCGGCGAGGGCGGGGATGCCTGGGGTGCCATCCGTTTGAACCCCTCCTGCGGCGGCAACGTGAGCCACGACAACGTCATCTCGCATAACCTGGTGCATGATACGCCGCGTCAGGGCATCTCCTTCAACGGCTTCCGCAACATCGTGGAGTACAACGAGGTCCACCACACCAACCAGGAGCAGTCCGATACGGGCGCCATCGGCATGGGCTCCCGTGACATCTACGAGCGCGGCAGCGTCATCCGCTTCAACTACATTCACGACACCGGCGGCTACAACATGCTCAAGCCCGGCGTCTGGGAGTACCCGCACTACTCCTGGGGCGTCTACCTCGACGACTACACCAGTGGCGTCCAGGTCTACGGCAATCTGATTGTGCGGGCCTACCGGGCCGGGGTCATGGTGCATGGCGGGCAGGACAACACGATTGAGGGCAACGTCATCGTTGACAGCCGCGTCTGCCAGGTGGAATATGCCCCCATCGACAGTCTGGTCTCAGGCCGCACCCCGGCCCATCCCGACAAGAGCGAGTGGTTGATGAGCGGCACGCGCTGTCTCGGCAATGTTTTCGCCTACAGCGACACGAAGGCCAAGTGGCTCAACGGGAGCAAATGGAGCCAGGTCTTGGCAGCCTCAGAGCGCAACCTGATCTGGCCGGACGGGGGCCTGGTCCGGGTGGGGCTCCGGGCCGAGGCGGCTGGCACGGAATGGGCTGCCTGGCAGGCGCTGGGCTACGACCGGGCCTCGGTCAGCGCCGACCCGTTGTTTGTCGATGCCGCCAAGGACGACTACCGGCTGCGCCCCGAGTCACCCGCCCTGGCGCTGGGTTTCAAGGCCTTGCCACTGGAGAAGATGGGCTTGTACGAGTCGCCCGAACGGGCCTCGTGGCCGGTCAAGGTCGAGGTCTGGCGAGAGACCCACCTGACCCACCCTGGCGGCCTGCCCGAGGCGCCCGCCAAGGAGCCCGTGCGTTACCGCGCCGTGAGTACCCCAACCGCGCCGCTGATCGATGGTAACACCGACGCCCCGGAGTGGCCTTGGGAGACCCCAGGCGCCAAGGCGATGGTGACCGCTCTATCGATGGAGGATGGTAAGGCGAAACAGCCCAGTTGGGCTCTGGTGATGGCCGATGGCGAGGCGCTCTACATCGCTCTGGTCAACCGGGTTGCGGACTCCGCCAAACTGCTGCGACAGGGCGGGGTCTGGGGCCAGAACGACGGCGCCGAAGTCTGCCTCCAGGACGCCAGCGGCGCCAAGCCGGGGCCCATCTTTGTGGTGCAGGGGTTCCCCTCCGGCGTCTGCGAGAGCGTCGACCACGCCGGGGCGCCCGCCGAGGCCGTGCTGCGTCTTGGGCAGGCCGTCCGTTACGCCGCCCGGATCGGCGAGGGCCAGTGGACTGGCGAGTGGCGTATCCCCTTCGCCGCCCTGGGCCTCGAGGCGGCCAAGGTGACCTCGTTGCGCTTCAATATCGGGGTGCTCAAGGCCGCCGAGCGCGAGTGGACCGCCTGGGTCAGCACCGGCGGCGCCCCCTGGCGCCTGGAGCAGGCCGGGGAGCTGCTGCTGAAGTAGCTGGGGACAGCCCCACGTCTTTTGAAGCCTTGCCGTTCTTTGCGCCTTGGTTGCATTTGCTTAACGATATGGTAGCCTAACGGGCTCTGGCCGGGATGCGGCTGCTGGCAGGGGTCGCGGGCCCGTGGGTCCAGATTCGGCAACCGAAGCGCTATGGGAGACACGCATGCTGCACGAACCAGCGCCCCGGACGCAGGGGCAGGATAAGGCGTCGGCGCCCAAGGCCCGCCTGGGGTTACGGTTATTCATCGCTTACTGCGTGGTCTACGCCGGGTTTGTGGTGATCAACACCCTGAAGCCGAAGGCGCTGGAGGGCGCCGGTCTGTTCGGGGTGAATCTGGCGGTGACCTACGGTTTCGGGCTGATCGTGCTGGCCATTGTGATGGGGCTGATCTACAACGCCGCCTGCACTCGTCTTGAGGACCGCGTGGGCCAGGGTGGGGAGGGGAAGCCATGATCTACCAGCCGTCCATCGTTGCGGTCATCGTCTTTGTGCTTTTCGTGCTCCTGGTGATCGGTTTGTCATCGTACCTGGCCCGGCGGACGAAGTCAGCCCACAGCTACTTTGCGGCCGGCGGCACGATTCACTGGGGCGTCAATGGCATCGCCTTTGCTGGCGACTACCTCTCGGCGGCGTCGTTTCTGGGCATCTGCGGCATGATTGCGACGAGCGGCTACGACGGTTTCCTGTACTCGATCGGCTTTCTGGCCGGGTGGGTGGTGGCGCTGTTCGTGGTGGCGGAGCCGATGAAGCGTCTGGGCCGCTATACTTTCACCGACGCCCTGAACGCCAACTTCAAGTCTCCCGGCATTCAGTTGGCGACGGCGATCAGCACCTTAGTGGTGTCGGTCTGTTACCTGATTCCGCAGATGGTGGGTGCGGGCGACCTGGTGACGCCGTTGCTAGGGCTGCCACACTACATGGGGGTGATCATGGTGGGCGCCATCGTGATCTTCATCGTGGCGACGGCGGGCATGACCTCGACCACCTACGTGCAGTTCATCAAGGGTGGGTTGCTGATCATCTGTTCGCTGGTCCTGGTCATCATGCTGGTGCGCAAGGGTCTCGACACCAAACCGCAGCCCGACTACCACGTCTTCCTGACGCAGGCAGCCACCTGCGTCGACGGTAAAGTCACCCAGGTCGAGGATACCCAAAGCCGGGTCGCCGCGCAGATGGAGGCCGGCGGCAAGACCTTCGTCAAACTGGACCGCGACGGCATCAGCACTTGGTGGCTGCTGGTCAAGACCGAGAACGGCGCCGTGCTGAAGGAGGCCCTCGCCATCACCCGCACCGCGGCGGGCGCCACTCTCTACAACGGCGCGCCCAAAGCGGACCGGAAGTTCTTCCAGGTCGGGCATGTCTCGAAGATCATCGATAACGGGGTCGAGGTAGAGCGTAGCGGACCGGTCGGGCCGTTCCGCTACCTGGCGCTGCTGGAAAAGGCGACGGTGGTGCGTTTTGGTGAGCAGCCGCTCAAGGACGGCGGCGACAAGGTGACGGTGTACTATCAGAATCCAACCGCCGGTGCGCGGATCATGCGTCCGGGCCTCAAGTTCAAGGTGGATGAGGGGGCCACGGTCTGGACCAAGCTCAATTTCATCTCGTTGATGCTGGCCTTGTTTTTCGGCACCGCGGCCTTGCCGCACATTCTGATTCGCTACTACACGGTGCCCAGCCCGAAGTGCGCCCGCAAGTCAACCATCGTCGCGATTGGGGCAATCGGTCTGTTCTACGTGCTGACGCTCTTTCTGGGGCTGGGGGCCATGGTCAACGGCGTTCTCGATGTCGAGAGCAGTAACATGGCCGCGCCGCTGCTGGCCCGTTCCTTCGGGACGCTGCTGTTCGCCATCATCTCGGCGGTGGCGTTTGCGACCATCCTGGGGACGGTCAGCGGCTTGATCGTGGCGGCCTCCGGCGCGGTGGCGCACGATCTGCTTGATGTTTACTGGAATGTGCGCATGACGGACCAGGGCAAGGTGCGGGCCGGCAAGATTGCGGCCGTGTCGGTGGGGGCCATCGCCATTGCGCTGGGCATCTTGATGAAGGGAATGAACGTCTCCTTCCTGGTCGGCTTGGCCTTTGCTGTGGCGGCGTCCGCCAACCTGCCCGCCATCCTGATGATGATCTTCTGGAAGCGCACGACGGCCAAGGGTATCGCGGCCTCGGTGGTTACCGGCATGCTTTCGTCGCTGCTGATCATCCTGCTGTCGCCCAGCATGTTCGCGCAGTACGGACTGGACAAGAATGCAGCGCCGATGCCGCTCGACAACCCCGGCATCGTCTCTATCCCCTTGAGTTTTCTGGTGTTGGTGGTCGTCTCCTTGCTGACCAAAGCCCGGCAGGAGCCCGCCAGCGCCACGCCCGCCAAGGCCTGAGAGGCGCTGGTGGAGGTGCGCGGCCAGAACCGGGGGCCAGGGTCCAGCGTGGGGCACCGCGGTTGGCTTGAATAGAGGCCCGGTTGAGCGGGAGCTTCGTACGCATCGTGGCGCAGGCTGGAAGTCTCATTCTGGTAGGTCTGGCCCCAGCCGGGGGCTGGGCTTGTATGAGGCTTGTATGAGACTTGCGGCAACCTCGTATGACACCAGGCGCTTCCCATTCCGCCCGTCGTCCGCCGCGGCGGCCACGCAGGGCCGCCCTCCAGGCGATCCGGCACGTACCGGCCGGATCGGAATGGGAACCGCGTCGGCAAGTCTCATTCCGGTATGTCCAGCCCCAGCCGGGGGCTTGGCTGAACCCTGAACCCTGAACCCTGAACCCTGACCCTACGGAACTGACATGCGCCCCTAGACAGGAGTGACGGTGATGGTCACGCGGTTCCTGCTTCGTATCGGGTTGCCCACCCTGTTGACCTTCGTTCTCTTCTGCATCACCATCTTTGCCATTCTGATTCCGGCCATCGAGCGCAGCATTGTCGAGCACAAGAAGGAGATGATTCAGGAACTGACCACCTCCGCCTGGAACATTCTGGCCAGTTTCGAGGAGGAAGCGCAGGCTGGCCTGATCAGCCGGGCGGACGCCCAGCGCGAGGCCGTGCTGCAGTTTCGCAACCTGCACTACGGGCCGCACCTGAAGGACTACTTCTGGGTCAACGACCTGACGCCGCGCATGGTGGTACATCCCTACCGGCACGACTTGGAGGGGCAGGACATCTCGGGCATTCAGGACCCGGATGGCAAACGGCTATTTGTAGAGTTCGTGCAACTGGCCAAGACCAAGGGCGAGGGCTTCGTCCGCTACCGCTGGCAGTGGAAAGACGATCCGACCCGGATCGTGCCGAAACTCTCCTACGTGAAGCTGTTCGAGCCTTGGGGGTGGGTGATCGGCACCGGCATCTACCTCGAGGACGTACGCCAGGAGGTCGCGGCGGTCACCCGGCGTCTGTTCGTCTACTCGATTGCGATCCTGGCGGTGGTCAGTCTGCTGCTGTTTGTAGTGCTGCAGCATGGCTTGCGCGTCGAGCGCCTCAACCGCGCCGCGGAGCAGGCGCTGCGGGCTTCCGAAGAGCGCTACCGCACGGTGGTCGAGTCGGCCGGCGAGAGTATCATCATGGCGGTCGGCCAGGATCGTCTGTATGCCAACGCCAACGCCCTGCAGTTGCTGGGTTTCAGCGCCGAGGAGTTTGCCGGTTTGAGCCTGCGTCAGGTCATCAAGTTGACCTCGGCCGAGCGCGAGGCGGGCTATCACTGGCACGACGGATTTCTCGATGGCCGTCCCGCGCCGACCAAACACGAGTCTGAACTGGTCGCCAAAGACGGCCATACCGTGCCGGTGATGCTCTCCTACTCGCCCATCTCCGTGGCGGGCCGCGACGGGGTCATCATCGTCGCCACCGACATCACGGCGCGCAAACTCCAGGAGGCCGCCCAGGACCAGCACCGCAACGCGCTCCTGGAGCGCATGGACGGCCTGCGGGCACGCGAAGACAGTCGCGACGAGGCCCTGCGCAGCCTGCAGGCAGCGCTGCTGCTCCTGCAGGGTCCCGACGCCACCGCGTCGCTCGGCGACTTCACCCGCAAGCTGCGAGCCGCACACGACCCGGAGGAAGTGGCCGAGCTGAACCGTAGCCTGCCGACGCTGGCGCGAGCGTTGATGGCCAGCGGCCTGCGCTCAGAGGCTGTGAACCGCTTCATCACCGTGAACAGCGACGCCGTCCTCGAGACGCTGATCGGTTTCGCCTTTCAGCGGTTGGGCCCAGCTCCGGTGGACTTCGTCTTCCTGATCATGGGCAGCGAGGGGCGGCGGGAACAGACTCTGTGTACCGACCAGGATAACGCCCTGTTGTTTGCGGACCCACCCGCGGCGCAGGGGCCGGCGGTCATGGCCTACTTCCAGCGCCTGGGCGAGCAGGTCTGCACCTGGATGAACGAGGCCGGGTATGCTTTTTGTCAGGGGAAGGTGATGGCCAGCAACCCGCAGTGGTGTCAGCCCCTATCGGCCTGGCAGGCGCACTTTACGGGCTGGATACGGACCTTGGAGGCCACGGACCTGCTGCAGGCCAAGATCTTCTTTGACTTCCGCTGTGGTTACGGTCAGGCCAGTCTGCTGGAGCCGCTGCGCCAGACGCTGCGCGACGAACTCGGCGCGAACCCCCGCTTTTTCGCGCAGATGGCCTTGAACGTCCTGCACTTCGAGCCCCCCCTCGGTCTATTTGGCGGGATCGCCTTGCAGACGGTAGGCGAGCACCGCCGGGTAGTCGACATCAAGAGTGCCATGACCCCGATCGTCGACTTTGCCCGTATTTACGCGCTGCGGCATGACCTGGCCGCGCGCGGCACGGTCGAACGGCTGGGGGGTTTGTTGGCCGCCGAGGTTCTCACCCGCCAGAACCACGACGAGATCGTGCAGATCTACGGCGCACTGATGCAGATCCGACTGGAGAACCAGGCCTACGCTCTGAGCGCGCAGCGGACGCCGGACAATCTGGTGGAACCCGAGCGCCTGACACACCTGCAGCGGCGCATCCTGCGCGAGAGCTTTGCGCAGATACGGAACTTCCAGACCCGGCTGAGCTACGACTTCACCGGACTGCCCGGGGGCTTCCGATGATTCTGTTGCTCTCCGACGTACACTGTTTGTATGAGGTGGTCAATCAGCAGATTGCTCATGCTGAGGCGACGACAGGTCGGCCGGTAGACGCCGCGATCATTCTGGGTGACGTGGGCCTGTTCGAACCACAGCTTGGGCGCTTTTTTCGGCGCGCCGGGGAACGTTTCACCCGCCCGACGTACTTCATCGAGGGCAACCACGAGGATCACGACCACTTAGCGGCATTGGCAAGCGCCTACGGCCACATCCTGGAGCATCTGCCCCGGAGTTCGGTGCGTGTCATCGACGGCCACCGCTTCCTCTGCCTGGGCGGCGCGGGCTACATGGATGCGCACACGACGCCGTGGTCCGCGGTCATCACGGCGACGGACATTGAGGCCTGCCTGGCCCACCCCCACGGCGCCATCGATGCCATCCTCTCGCACGACTGTCCGCAGGGGATCGGGGTCCCCAACCGCCCTGGGTTTGAGCACTACGGTCCGCCAGGATTTGAAGGCAGCTCCTCGTTGCTGGCCCACTTTGCGCCCCGGTTCTGGTTTTTTGGACACCACCATAGGTGGCATGACTATACTATCGGTGGCACTCGTTTTGCGGGCCTGGCGCAGAGCTGGAAGGGCTACGGGCTGCTGGACCACGACGGCACTCTGCGGGTGGTTCAGCATAGCGTGCCTATCGCCACACCCTTCTGGGCCGGTCTCCGGCGCCGCTGGTTGAGCGTCTGGCGGCGCTGAGCGAGGATAGGAGAGTTCATGCAGGCGCAGATGGTCATCAAGCCGAGTTGCGAGCGCTCGTTGCTGCGGGGACATCCCTGGATCATGTCGGGGGCGGTCGAGAGTGTGCGCGGCGCGCCGACTCCGGGCGCGACCGTGGACGTCGTCAATGGGCGCGGCGAGTGGTTCGCCAGCGCGGCCTACTCGCCGAGTTCGCAGATCCGCGGTCGGGTCTGGAGTTTCAGCCGTGATGAGGCCATCGACGACGCCTTCTTCCGGCAGCGGCTGGCGCTGGCCTTCGGGCTCCGCGTGGGGCTGGGTCTGGGCGCGGACAAGGACACGGCCAGGCGTCTGGTCAACGCCGAGTCGGATGGTTTGCCCGGAGTCATCATCGACCGTTACGGGGAGGTGCTGGTGGGGCAATTTTTGACGGTGGGCGCGGAGCGCTGGAAGCCGGTGCTGGTCGAGGCGGCTATGGAGCTGAGCGGCTGCGCCTCGTTCTATGAGCGTTCCGACAGCAGTGCGCGGGAACGCGAAGGCCTTCCCGAGGTCTGCGGTCTGCGCGCCGGGGTCGAACCGCCGGAGCTGGTGACCATCGTGGAGGGGGCGGCGCGCTACCTGGTCGACGTGCGCGCCGGGCACAAGACCGGCTTCTACCTCGACCAGCGCGAGAACCGCTCCCTGGTGGGCGCCGCCTGTCGCGGCCTGGAGGTGCTCAATTGCTTCTGCTACACGGGCGGCTTTGGCATCGCGGCGCTGGTCGGCGGCGCCACGGCCGTCGTGCAGATCGATGTTTCCGCCGCGGCTCTCGATCTGGCCCGCCGCAATGCCGAGCTCAACGGCTTTGGGCCGGAGCGCAGCCGCGTGGTCGAAGCGGACGTTTTTCACGAGCTGCGTCGCCTGCGGGACCGGCGCGCCTCGTTCGATGCCATCGTCCTGGACCCGCCCAAGTTTGCCGATACCCGCAGCCAGCTTGACGGCGCCTGCCGCGGCTACAAGGACATTAACCTTCTGGCGTTCAAGCTGGTGCGTCCGGGCGGCAGCCTGTTCACCTTTTCGTGTTCGGGCGCCATGACGCCCGAGCTTTTCCACAAGGTGGTAGCCGAGGCGGCCGCGGACGCCGGGCGGGATGGCTGTATCGTACGGGAGTTATCGCAGGCCGCCGACCATCCGCGTCTGTTGCGAGTGCCCGAGGCGCACTACCTCAACGGCTTGCAGGTGAGCGTGCGCTGAGCCTCTGGAAGAGACGCTTCGTCAGGTTCAGGCGCGGCGCAGACGTTCCACGCAACGGCACATGGCCGCGGCGATGTAGCGGTTGAGATCGTCGCTCATGGCGGGGTGCAGCGAGACACAGAAGAGGCGCGCGGTAATGGCTTCCGAGAGCGGGTTACGCTGCCCCTTGGTGTGCTCAGCCAGGAGCTTCCGGCTGAGGTAGGCGGGCCGGTTGGCGACGACGCAACCGATGGCGTAGTCATCCTGCAGCATCTGCATGAGTTTGTCGCGCTTTTCACCGGCCCAGGCTTCGGGCACCAGGCAGGTGTAGAGGTAGAAGCTGTGCTCGCAGTCGGCCGGCTCGTAGGGCGGCGTGATCTCGGGCAACCCGGCCAGCATCGCGGTACGAGCATAGGCCAGGCGGCGCCGGGAGGCGATGAAGCCGTCGAGTTTGCGGAGCTGCACCAGGCCGACCGCGGCCTGGACCTTGGTCATGACGTTGCTGGTGCCCCAGGCCTCGGCCTCGCTGCCGTACATGCGCACCGAGCGGCAGAACTTCTGCACGTTCTCGTCGTCGGTGGTGACCATCCCGCCTTCGCCGAGGGTGGTCATGTTCTTCATGGTATGGAAACTGAAGATAGTGGCCAGGCCCTTCTTGCCGATCTTGCCGCCCTGGTAGCCGCCGCCGCAGGCGCGGGCGGCATCGCCGATGACGGGGATGGGGCCAAACTCGGGGTGCGGGCGCCGCTGGCCGACCGCGATGAGTTCATCCATGGGCGCGGACATGCCGTTCATGTGGACCGGGAAGATGGCGCGGGTCCGCGGCGTGATCCTGGCCTCGACGTCAACCGGATCGAGTTCGAAAGTCCGCGGGTCGATCTCGCCCCAGATCACCTGTCCGCCAGCGCCGAGGACGGCCAGGGGCGCCGCCTGGTAGTTGACGCTGGGGACGATCACCTCGTCGCCGGGTTTGAGCTTGAGCGAACGCATGACCATGTCCAGGCCCGGCCCGGCGCTGTTGCAGGTGACCGCGTACTTGCAGCCGCAGTAGGCGGCGAAGGCCTGCTCGAACTCCGGGATAGGCGAGGCCGAGAAGCCGAAGCCTTTGTGGATGTCCATCGCTTCACGGATGGCGGCCACGGCAGCCTCGACCTCTTCCTCGCCGTAGGCGCCGCCCAGCAGCGGCTCTGCCTTCCAGACCGTCGGGGGTTTCGGAAACTTCAGGGCCTCGTTGATCTCACGTTCGCTCAGCATGTCCGTGTGCCTCCCTGCAATTCTCGCTCATTCTCCAGCCTGACCACCGAGACGCCCAGGACCCGTTCGCCGGGATGATTTGAGCCCTCGTTGGCTTCACGAAATCACTGTACTAGCTTAGGCAGACTAATGAAATTGCAGGGCATGGACGAGGTTGGCCAATATATGGACAAAATACGCGGTATTCTGGAGATGGCCTTGGACTGGGTAAGCCTTGCGGAGACCGTTCCCGTGGCCTACGCGGCCGAGGACCGGGTGCCGGTGAACACGCGGGCCAGCCCGCTGCTGGAGTTTGGTCTGCACTCGCTGGGCGCGGAGAGTCTGCTTGAGGTCGGCGGGCTGCGGCGTGAGTCAAGAGCAGGGGACGTGTGTGTGCTGAATGCGCACTACGGCAATCGGGGAACGCCGCGCCAGCACTGGGGTTTCTGGTGCGTGTCGCTGGACACGCGGACCTGTCCCGACGCAGCCATCGGCCAGGCGCCGCTCCTGGAGCTGGCGCATCTGCGGCACCCGGCCCGGGTCTTGGCGCAGTTCGAGGAAGTGGGGCGCCTCTACAAGCACGGCGCCGAGACCCGCGGCTACCGGCTCAAGGCCGAGGTACTGCGCCTCCTGGCCGAGCTCTATGAGAACTGCGGCTACGTCAGCACACCGCCCGTGAGTTCGGCGGCCTGCCAGGCGGCGTTGGACTTCATGGACGAGCACCAGGCTGATCCCGGCCTGAGCCTACCGCGACTGGCACGGGCCGCGTCGCTCTCCGTGGCGCAGCTCTGTCGGGTCTTCCAGCGTGACCTGGGCGCCAGTCCGATGAAGCATCTTACCCGCCTGCGTCTCGAACGGGCGCGGGACCTGTTGCGCAAGACCACGCTGAACGTCGGCGAGGTGGCCCACGCCGTCGGCTTCAACGACCCGCTGCACTTCTCGCGGGTCTTCCGCCGCTACGCTGGGGCGCCCCCGAGGGACCTGCGGCGGGGGCTGTTGCCGCGGCAGTGAGCGGTAGCGACGGTGCC
>CAILKC010000062.1 GCA_903834675.1 uncultured Victivallales bacterium
GGAGTTCCGCGGGCGCAAAGGCCCTGCCTCGCACAACGACTG
Source organism: uncultured Victivallales bacterium (assembly GCA_903834675.1). The sequence continues at coordinate 43 of CAILKC010000062.1, forward strand.
CGGCGCGGCGGTGATGGTCCGGGCGCGCAACTTCGAGATCACCGACTGCGACATCTACGCGAGCAACCTGGCGCTGCGGGTGCACAAGGGGAAGTTCGGCTTGATCGCGCGCAACCGTTTCCAGTATGGCGGGCGCGGTTACACGATCGAGAACACCGATGGCTTGATCTACGAAGACAACGCCGTCAGCGGCAACCATCTCCTCGCCATCGGCAATGACCTCTCGACTTTCTGGACGGCCTATTGCCGCAACCTCTACTATGCCCGCAACCGCATCTCGGACGTGTACGGGGCCGACCGCGAGATGATGACCCTCGATGCCGGCGGCGGGGCGTACTTCGGCAAGCTCGCCAGCGCCGTAGGCACCCATGTCACCCTCGCCGCCGACCCCGTCTACCAGGGCTATAACCCCCCCGACCGTCCGCTCAAGGATTGGACCGGCGGGGCGGTCATGATCCTGGAGGGCACCGGCGCGGGGCAATGGCGCACGGTGACCGCGAACGCCGGGCGGGAGTGGGACGTGGACCGGCCGTGGGACATCGCACCGGATGACAGCTCCGTCATCTCCATTGCCCAGCATCGCGGCCGGCACCTGTTCATCGGCAACCGCTTCGTGGACGGTGGCGCGTTCCAGCTCTACGGCGCGGCGCTGGACACCATCGTCGCGGGCAACCGGGGCACGCGGATGGATGGCTTCATCGTCTGGGGCCTGAACCCGCATGGCTGGGGCTGGCAGCCGTGTTACAACTGCCAGTTTCTCGACAATGAGATCCTCGAGGGCAACGGCTACGGCGGTCGCAGCGCCATCCTCGCGGCGTTCACCGGCGACAACAACGAGACCTTCGCCGGGCCGCTGGCACGGGGGATCATCTTCCGCCGCAATCTCCTGGACGGTAACGCCCGAGTGCGCATTCACAGCACGGTGGATGAGGTACTCGTGGAGCGCTGCACGGTGCGGCACAACGAGCTGGGCATTACCATCGGCAAGGGCCCGACGAATCTGCTGCTGCGCGAGAACCGGTTCGAGGATGTGGCCACGCCGTATGACGGGGAGGGGCTGGCAGAGGCGCTGGTCCTACCGACGCCGTGAAGGAGCCGCGTCAAAGCCGGTGTGGTCACGACCGCAGAGCCATTCAGGAGGCACAGCATATTGAAAACGAGATCAGTCGCCGCAGTGACTGCCTTGCCTGAGCCTGTGCGGCGGATCGTCCTGGGCGTTGACCATCGCGTGCTGCGCACCGCCGCGGCGGAACTGAACGTCGCCTTGGGGACTGACCTTGATCTTGTGGTGGCCGGTGTGCCCGGCGTCGGGGATGCCGTATTGGCGCTGGCGTCGGATCCACTGGTACAACCCCTGATCCGCTGTGGCCGCACTAACCTGCACAATCAGGCGGTGGGTCGGGACGCCTTCCATCTGTTCACGGATGCCGGCATACTGTGGGTCCTCGGCGCCTCGGAACGCGGCGTCTTGCAGGGGGTGAACCAGCTCACCTGCCCGTCCGCGCCGACGACACCTGCGGCCAACCTGGACCTAAGTGCTTCCTTCGCCTTTTCCCACCGCCTTTTCTCGCCGATCCTTGGCCGGCACCTCCTGGCGCCGGGAACCTCACCGGCGGCGCTGCGTTCCTGCATGCGCTACCTCAGCCGGATGGGCGCCAGCCATCTCGCGGCCACGCACGATTTCGCCGGCGGGCCGTCACGCGACCTACATGCCTACGTCGAGACCTCGGTTTTCCCGCAGGCCACCGACCCGGAACAGTGCCAGGCACTCCGGGCCGCGTTGCGGGGTGCGATCGACGCCGCGCGCGAGTACGGCCTTGACATTCTCTTCGATTCGCGGCTGATCCCCTGCCAGGGCGGCCCGTGGGTGCCCGAGGCGGAACGCCAGAAGTTCCTGCGCCGTTTCCCGCCCCAGGTGCTGTCCGATTCCGGCACCTACCAGGGCAAGGTCCTCTGCTTCGGCCACGGCCTGGTGCGTGACTTCTTCGTCGAGGGGATCGAACGCTTCTTTGCCGCGTTCCCGGAAGTCGATACCTTCCACTACCTGACCATGGATGCCGAGGGGGAATTCTGCGAGCCGCACACCTGCCCACGCTGCCGGGGCCTCTCCAAGTTCGATCAGCGCGACCGCCTGGCGCATTTCCTGGAAGCGACCATGTCCCGGGCCCGTCCCGGTATCCGCATCCTCAACACCAGCTTTCAGTGGGACCGAGTGGGGCTTGGCTTCGGCCAGCTCCTGGCCCGGCAAGCCGCCCTGCCAGCGGCGGTTGGGTTGTGCCTGCCGGCCACCGGCGATGCGGCCACGTTCGAACGCCAGTCTCATGATCTGCTCCGGCAGGCCCGCGCCGTCACCCACCGCGCGGGGCAGTTGGCGGTTGGCCGGGATGCCCTGCATGCCTTTGAGGACGGGTACTACACGGCTCCGCAGCGCTTCGACTACCCGCTAGGGGTGTTTGCCAAGATCCGGCGCTGGAACGACCTGGGCTTTGATGGCTTCTACGATGTACGGGGTCGCCTGTCGCCCGACGACCTGCACGCCAATTCCCTCGCCTGCCGCGCCGCCCTGCTCGATCCTGCGAGCGACGCGGGGGCTTTCGTCGATGGGCTGGCCGGACGCTGGTTCGGGACCGAGGCCGGGCCGCTGGTGGCAACCGCCTGGCGGCGGCTGGATCAGGCTCAGACCATCCGTTCCAATGGCTTTGCCTTCCCGTCCAGTTCGGCGCTGTCCGAGTACGTGCCGTGGCATTTCGGCAAGGCATGCACCCCGCTGCCCACCGACCCTCGCTTCACCGCACAAGCGCCGGTGCAAGCCGCCGCGAACCACGGCGAGCTTCCCCCGGCTCCGGCGAACGGCTACGTCTACCGTGATGGCGACTACCCGATGTGCCTGCGGACCTCCGGCCAGAGCCTGGTCGAGGCCGCCACGCTCTGCGCCGAAGCGGTGGCGTGGCTTGAGCGCGCGCGCCGTCTGGCACTGCCGGAACGGCTGGCGGATGCCGAGCACTGGCTGGTCGATGCCCCGCCGACATCCCCCCGGGAGTACCTCGACGAACACCTTGCGTTCCTGATTCACCAGCAGCGCTTCTGGGCAGTCATGGGGCCCTACTTCATCCTCAAAGCCCTGCGCATAGAGCGCGGCGACGATACGCGCGCCTTCCAGCGCGACGCCACCCCGTGGCTGATGGCCTACGCCGAGGCGGCCGGTGCTCTGGCCGATCACCTCGAGCAGCAACTCGCCGGGGGACGTCTCCGCGGCGCATTACCTGAGTGCATGGCCCCGACGACCCTGCGTGCCAGGGCCCGGGAAGTCCGGGAGTCCCTCGGCGCCGGTGCTGGGGCATACCAGCGAGCCACACTCTCTACCATCCCATTCCCAACGGAGTGAGTACTGACCATGGCGAACACAACTCGCAGAGACCTGGTGCTGGCGCGCCTGCGTGGCGAGGAGACCCGGCTCACCCCCGCTGTCCTCGGCTTCGAGGGCGATGTGGCCGCCCGTCTCGATGCCCACTACGGCAATACGGACTGGCGCCAACGCGTCCCGGTGGACATTGTGCGCTTCTCCCCCCTCGATTCCGAACGCCGCCAGGCCATCGATGGAACGCGCACCCGCGATGCCTTTGGCACCGAGTGGCGCTTCGATCTGCGTCCCTTCCACCTTGAGAAACCCGGCCTCGAACGACCCTCCTTCGATGGCTACACCTTCCCCGACATCGCCAGCTTCCGTGACCCCGAGCGGGAGCAGCAGACGCGCGCGGCCATCCACGCCTGCCCAGACCGCTTCCGCGCTATCGACTTCGGTTTCGGCCTCTTCGAACGGACGTGGACCATCCGCGGTTTCGAGAACAGCCTCATGGATGCGGTCGCGGACGCCGACTTCTATGACGAGTTGGTTGAGCGCATCTTCCGCCTGCAATCGGGCTTCGTGGCGGCCTGTGTCACC
>CAILKC010000063.1 GCA_903834675.1 uncultured Victivallales bacterium
CCTGTATGCCGCCCAGGGACTCTCTGCCGCCGCCGCCGAGGTCTACACCGCCACCCCCGATCTGCCCGCGCCCCGGCTGCTGCGGGCCGCCGACGCCATGCTCGCCGCGGCACGCGCCGACCAGGCGCGACGCCTGCTCGATACCCTCGCCCCCCGCACCGCCGAACTGCCCCCGCCGGAACGCCTCGCCCTGCACCGCCTACAAGCCCGACTTGCCCTCGCCGATGGCGCCACGGACCAGGCCATCGCCGACCTCAAAAACGTGCTCGCCGAAGACCCCCTCGACGGCGAGACCCTCCTGCTCCTCGGCGAGACCCTCAGAGAAACTCTCCCCGCTGCCGCCAGCGAGTACTACGGCCGCGCCACCACCCTGAAGAACTGCGAAGTCCGCGCCCTGACCGGCCTCGCCCGTATCGAGGTCGCGGCCCGCCGCTACGACGAGGCCTTGTTGCGCCTGCAGCAGGCCCTCGCGCTCAACCCCGACCCGCGCCTCCAGCGCTACCGCGACCAAGTCCTCGAGGCCAGCCAAGCCCTGGAGCGCTGACCTCCCACCACGACTCGGCGGGCTATATTAGCTCCCACTCGAGGCCGCCGCTGCGCTGGGTTGCCCCGGAATCTCCGCTGTACTGACGTGCCCCTAACAGCCCGCTCGATCACGGATGGCGAATGCGACAACCCAACGAAAACTGGACAGAGTTCGACTGGGAACAGGCCCTGCGCGAAAGCGATACCATGGCCGAGCGCTATTTCCAGCTCCTCAAACGCTTCTCCGATCTGCCCAGCGGCGACGAGCTCATTGCCAAACACATGGGCCCCGAGTTCGATCCCGCCATGCTGGATATGGATACCGAGGTCGACGACGACCTGGCCGACTGGCCGGAGGACGACAGTTCGGGCCAATGGCACGGTGGCGATGGCGATCTTGATCCCGGCGATCCTGGCGAGCCGTCGGAGCAGGAGCAAGCCCTCTACTACGAGACCGATCCCGTCTTCATTGCCCTGCGGCAGAACTCGGTCGGCTGGTGCAATGTCTACGCCGCCATCCTGCCCCGTGAAGCCCGCGAGCGCGGCCTGAAGGTCCTCTACCACCTCGGCCGCTCTCTCGCCAACCTGGCCTACAGCATCGATGATGGCGCCTACGAGCAGCCTGCGGCCAGCATCGCCTTCGCCAAACGCAGCCTGGCCAGCCTCAACCTCGCTCTCCGCGAACTCGAACTGCTCATCCACGAACACCGCCGCTTGCACCAGCTCCTCAAGACCATGCGCAAACACCTCATCGAATGCGTCGATCGGGTGGTCGATCACCTCAACCGCTGCCGCAACCGGCAGAAAGGCAAGGGCGCCGGCAGCAATGCCTAAGACGCCCCGGCAGAGCCCCTGGCCCGTCCCGGTGGAACGCGGGCCGTATCCCGCCGTTCGCCGCGGCGAATGACGCAGAACCTGGCTTCCAGGGGCGATCCGGACCTGCCGACAGTGAGAGGTTCTCGAGTCTATCCGGATGAGTGCAGAGACGGCAAAGGGGGACACACCATGAGCGGCTGGGAGAACGTGCGTCACGCGGCGGAGATCAAGCGCTTCCTGGCAGGCAGCCCGCTGAAGTCGTTCATCGGGGGGCAATGGGTTGAGTCGGCGAACGGTGAGACCTTTGCCACCCTCGACCCCGGCTCCGGCGAGAAGCTGGCGGAGGTCTATGCCATGCAGGAGTCGGACGTCGACAAGGCCGTGACGGCAGGGGCCGCGGCCTTCCGCTCCTCGGGCTGGGCCGCGATGGCGCCGGCGGAGCGCGGGGGCTACCTGCGGCGGCTGGCGGACTTGGTCGAAACCCGGAAGGAGGTGCTGGCCGACCTCGAAACCCTGGACTGCGGCAAGGTGCGCGCACAGGTGGATTTTGATGTCTCGATGGTCGTCTCCACCTTGCGCTACTACGCGGAGGTGGCCGCCTCCTCCCACTACAGCACCGCGCTCTCCATCCCCGGCTACGAGGCGCGGACCGTACGGTTTCCCTACGGCGTGTGCGGCTTCATCTACCCGTGGAACTTTCCGCTCCTGCTCCTGGGCTGGGGCTGCGCACCGGCCCTGGCCGCCGGGAACACGGTCGTCATCAAACCGGCCGAGGATACCCCCCTGAGTTCGCTCTACCTGGGTCAGCTCGTCGCCGAGGCCGGGATCCCGGCGGGAGTCTTCAACGTGATCGCCGGTACCGGCGCGACCGCAGGCGCTGCCCTGGTGCGGCATCCGGGCTTGAAACGCATGTCGTTCACCGGTTCGCCGGAGGTCGGAAAACAGGTTGGCAAAGCCTGCGGCGCGAATCTGGTCCCGGTGAAGCTCGAGCTGGGCGGCAAGGGCGCCGCGGTCCTCTTTGATGACATCGATATCGAGGACACGGCGACCAAGCTGGCGAGCGCCATCACCTTCCACAGCGGCCAAGTGTGTTCCGACGCCACCCGCTGGATCATCCATGAGAAGATCTACGACGCCTTTGTCGCCGCGGTACAGCTCAAACTGCAGGCCGTCCGTGTCGGTTATGGTTTCGAGGCGGCCACGCAGATGGGGCCGGTGGTGTCCGCCAGACAGCGCCGTCGCGTGCTCTCCTACCTTAGACGAGGCCGCGCGCAGGGCGCCGAAGCCGTGCTTTCCGGCGGCGCCTGCAAAGTCCAGGGCTATGCGGGGGGATTCTATGTGAAGCCGGCGTTGCTGGCGGGGAGCCTGGACAACGTGGCTGCGCGGGAAGAGGTTTTCGGGCCCGTAGCCTACCTGACCCGCTTCCGCGATGAGGCGGAGGGTATCGCGCTGGCCAACCACACGGCCTACGGTCTGGCTAATAGCGTCTGGTCAAAGAACCTGGCGCGCTGCCAGCGCGTTGCCGAAGCCATGGTGGCGGCCAATAGCTGGATTAACGCCCACAATGTCTTCCCCCTCGGCGTTCCCTACGGCGGTATCAATCTCAGCGGCATGGGTGGCGGCGTGAACTCGCCGGAGACCTTCCGCGACTACCTCCGCCAGCTCTCGGTGGTTCGCCCGCCCGCCTGA
>CAILKC010000064.1 GCA_903834675.1 uncultured Victivallales bacterium
GCCAACGATATGACCCTGCGCAGTCTCAAGACGGAACGGGAGAATGTCTACAAGCAACTCCAGGACGCCCAGGACGAATTGGCGAAGTTCCTGTCCGAGCGCAGCGTCCTGCTCAATGAAGCCAAGGCGAAGTGGGACGAGCGCTTTCTTGCCAGCCTGATTCAGCGCCAGAATGCTCTACGCATGGAGGGCGCCATGCTCGAGACTCAGTTCGCCATGCTGGACAAGCTCAGTGCGGGCACCGTTCAGGAGGTCCTGAGCCTCACCATGGAGACGCATCAGGCTACGCTCGGCCAGATGCTGCTCAACTCCGGGGCTGGAACCGAGCAAAACCAGGTCGCTACGCCCATCGCCCGCGAACAGGCCGATTGGCAGTCTCGCGAGCTTGAACTCGCGCGGATCGAAGCGCAGTATGCCGAGGAACTCAAGACCTACAAGGACGGGCATCCCAAGATGCGCGCTCTCATGGTCAAGATTGAAGGGGTTCGGCGCGATCTGAAGCTGACCGCCGAGATGGCCATCAAGCGTATGCAGGAGCGTTTGCGCGCCGTGGCGGTCCAGCAGGAGGCTCTCGATCAGGCCATCAACACCTGGCGGGCGGAGCTGAATCTCAGCGTCGCCGACCGGGCCCAGTACCAGACGCTGAGCGCCAAGGTCGAGCACTTGCAGAAGCTCCATGACGCGGTGTTTCAGCGCGTGGTGGAGGGCAACGTGCTGAACATCGATGCCGTGTACACGCGCATGGTTGAGCGTCCTGCCCTGGTGGGGCTGATCTGGCCCAACAATGTGAAGGTGATGACCATGGCCCTCGCCACGGCCCTGGCTCTGGCCATCGGCCTGGCGGTGCTGCTGCACTCTTTCGACACGACCTTGTTGGACATCGGCGCCGTAGAGGAGCGTTTCGGCATCACCTACGTCAGCGGTATTCCACACTGGGGTCGGCTGCTCAAGACCTTCTCGGGCCGCACGAACTCGATCATCGTCACGCGGGAGAAGAGCAACGTCGCCACCGAGGTCTACCGGACGGTCCGCGGCACTCTCGAACACGTCATGGGCGGCGGGACGAGCCCGTTCGCCCTCGCCATCACCTCGAGCGACTCCGGCGACGGCAAGAGCCTCACCGCCCTCAACTTGGCCGTGGTCTTTGCTTGGACCGGCAAGCGGGTGCTGCTGGTCGACGGTGACCTGCGCCGGGGCGCTCTCCACAAGGCTCTCGGTATCGAGTCCGGGCAGGGCTTTACCGAAGTACTGATCGGGAGCGTGGCCAACTGGCACGACGTGCTCCGTCAGGGGGTGCAGGAGAATCTCGATTTCATTTCGTCGGGCCAGTACCTGCAGGAATCTCCTGAGCAACTGGGCTCGCAGCGCATGCGCGAGCTGCTGCGGCAGTGGCGCGCGAGTTACGACCTGATCATCTTCGATACCGCCCCCGTCAGCCGCGTCATGGACACCGCGGTCATGGCGCGCTCCTGCGACGGCGTGCTGCTGGTGGCCCGGTTCGGCAAGACCCGCCTGGCGGAACTGCAGCATCTCCTGCGTCGGCTGGAGGGAACGCGCGTTCTCGGCTTCTGCGTCAACTGCATCGACATCCAGAAATTGTCGCGCAGCTACTACGGCTACTCCGGCTACGGCTACGGCCATCGCGACTACGGCTACGGCTACTACCGCTACTACTCTTACTCCCGGCCCTACGGCGAGCAGACGAAGAAGCGCGAGATTGCCGGGGCCGCGACGCCTCCAGAACCGCCGACGAGTTGAGGCTGAGGGTGTGGGAGTGCGGGCGGTGCATTCCTGGTGACCTTGCGCGGCGCCAAAGGGCGTGCGGCGAACCATTCCGTCTCCTGACTCCATGAGCGTCCTTCCCATCCTCATTCTGGGCTGCCTGGCGGTGCTTGGGGCCGGGCTTGTGCCCGGGGTCACGCCGCCCATGGCCGTGGCGCTGTTGGCCGTCGCCTGCGTGCGCCCGTTGCCGACGCAGGACTCGTTTCGCGCCTGCGTGTGGCTGCTGCTGGCGCTTACCGCGTGGGCTCTCTTCACCCTGCTGCCGGCGGGTGTCTTGGCGGGGCCCTGGCGTACGGCGGCGTGGGCGGACATCCAGGCCTTTGCGGTCCAGCACGGCTCGCGGTGCGGCCTCTCTCCCGTGGGGCCCACCGTTCCGCGCCTGAGTCTCCATGCCGGTGGCACCCTGCGTTGGCTCATGCTGATGCTCGGGGCGGGGGGCATGGTCTGCCTGACGGCGTCCCTGCGCACGCAGCAGCGTGTGGCCACGATCAAAGCCCTGGTGGTTCTGGGAGCTTTGGTTGCGGCCGCTGGCATGGTTGGGCGCTCGCTGATCCCGTCGGGCGACGCTCTGGTCTGGTGGTACCCGGTCGCCGAGATCGGCGGTGGCAGCCCTTTCGGTCCGTTCGTCAACCGGAACCATTTTGCCGGCTTCTGCGCTCTTCTCGCGCCGTTAGCGTTGGCTCTCGCCTGCCCTTCGTCCGGGCCCTTCCGTGAGACCCCTTCCTCAAGCAGCGGGGCAGACGACGAGGCGCCGCTGAACGTGTCCCCCGGTGGGCGGTTGCTCTACGGCGCCTGTCTGATCGTTCTACTGACTGCCGTGCTGTGTTCCCATTCTCGTGGCGGCAGCGCGGCCGCGCTGCTGGGTCTCATTGTCGTAGCCCTGCTCTGGATGCGTCGCGGCATGGCGGCTGCCGTCTTTGCCACACTTGCCAGCGTCGGTGCGATTCTGCTGGTTGCGCTGTGGCCCGACGCCGAATTCCAGGGCCGCCTGCACGGGATGCGTGACACCGCCACCGCGCTGGGCGCCCGCTGGCCGGTGTGGCTGGACAGCGTCCGGCTGTGGTCCCGGGCGCCTTTGGCCGGCTGCGGCGCAAATGGCTTTGGGATGCTCTTCCCGCAGGTCACCACCTGGGCGACCGGCCAGCAGGCCACCCATGCCGAGAGTGACGTCATGCAGAGTCTTGCCGAAGGCGGCCTCTTCGGTACGTTGCTGCTCGCGGCCACGGTCGGAGCCTGCTGCCTGCCCCTGGCTCGGACGCTTCTTCCCCGCCGCCAGGCGCGCCGGAAGACCGGCCTGAACCGGGTTGCCGAGGGCCCTTCCAGCGGGGCTCACCCGAGGTTACCCTATCCGCTGCTGGCCGGCGTGGGCGCCGCTCTGACTGCCTGCGCTTTTCAGAGTCTGGTTGACATCCCTTTGCGGGTGCCCCTCTGCGCCTGGACTGTGGCTGCCTTGGCGGGTCTCGCCAGCCCGTCGGCGCGGCGCCACCGCGGGACGGCCCCTGTCGGCCGGGCCCGCGCCTGGCCAGAACGCCTCGCCCTTGGGCTTCTCCTCGCCACCAGCCTGTGCATTTGCTGGCGCGGGCCCGGCTGGCGCGCTCTTTACCGCGACCGCGATGCCTGGCTGGCCGAGGCTGCCAGCGCGGACCTCGTCGGCCTCTTACGCGAGACCCCTACCTATTGGCAGGCGTGGTATGAGATCGGTGACCGACTGTGCGTCCAGGCGACCGGTGCCGTCGGCCCTGAAGCGGAGGCCCTGCGGGCGGCCGGCTGGGAGGCCCTGCGGGCCGCCTGTCGCTGCAACCCCCGCGACCCACGACTGCACGGCGCCTTCGCCGCCCGTCTCTGGGCGGCGGAGCAGTGGGATGAAGCCCGCCTGCATCTGGAGGCTCAGTGCGCGCTGCTGCCTGCCGACCGGGGGATCCGTCAGCGCTGGTTGGAGGCGGAGTGGCGGGCGGGCGCCACGGAGTACGTCGGCCGACTCGCGCAGCGCTTTGCCGAGGCAAGGCCCGGGGACCCGGCCGCCGCCGACTACCTCGTCTGGCTGGCCGAGCGCGAGATGGCCGAGGGCAGTATCGTCCGCGCCCGTACCGCCCTGCTCAAAGCGGCGGCCCTTCGTCCCGGCGAGGCGCAGATACTCAAGGGATTGGCACAGTGCGCCCGGCGTCTGGGTGACGTCAAGGCCGAGGCGGACTGGCTGCAGCGCCTGGTCCGGGTCAGCCGGGCCGATGCGGCCACCTGGTGGCGGCTTGCCGAGTTCGCCCGGGATGCTGGTGATCGCCGGGCGCTTGAGGAAGCCCTTGGCATGGCCGTCCAGAGCGATCCGTCCCGCCGCCGCGCTGCCGATGAGGCCTGGAAGTCATTTGTGCAGCGGTCGGCAGCCAGGAGCCCATAGAGGCGTAGGTCAGTTCCGTAGGTGGCGACTACTCAGGTCCCCGGGTTCAGGGTTCAGCCGAGCCCCCGGCTGCGGCCGGACCTACCGGAATGTGACTTGTTGACGCGGTTCCCCTTCCGATCCGGCCGGGACGCGCCGGATCGCCTGGAGGGCGGCCCTGCGTGGCCGCCGCGGCGCCGACGCAGCGGCGCCCTCCAACGCC
>CAILKC010000065.1 GCA_903834675.1 uncultured Victivallales bacterium
CTTGAGATCCTCCGGTGTCGGGCTGCCGCCGAACTGGGCATAGTAGCGCGCCTGGAAGGGGTTGATGGCCGGCCCCATGGCCTGTTCGTTGTCCATGAGCGGCAGGCAGGCGGCCCACCAGCGGTCGAACTGGGAGGCAAGGTCTTTGACGACATCGGGATGCTGAGACACGACGTTGGTCTTCTGCCCATAGTCGGCGCTGAGATCGAAGAGCTGCCACTGCGGCTGACTCCCGCCCTTCTCGCTGACCAGCGCCCAGCGCGTGTTTCGTACCGAGGCCATCCTGAATTTGCAGGTGTTCGGATCCGCAAGCTTATCCCAGCGTCCCTGATGGGTGAAGAGGTTGCGGCCCGGCCAGTCCGCGAGAGGATTTTGTAGCAGCGGCAAGAGGCTGCGTCCTTCAATCTGGGTCCTAAGCGCGGCTGTCAGGGGCGCTCCGGCAAGCTCTGCAAGGGTCGGAAAGAGATCCAGGTAGGCGGTGAGGGCTTTGCAGTCCGCCGACTTCAACGTACCCGGCCAGCGCCAGAAGGAGGCCGCACGCGTGCCCCCCACGTAAGCGGTGAGCTTGCCGCCCCTCATGCCGGCGTTATACACCTCGAGGCCGGCGGTGCCGCCGTTGTCGTTCATGAAAATGACCAGCGTGTCCCGGGTCAGACCCCAGGCCTCCAGTTGGACCAGCAGCTTGCCGACGTTGACGTCGATGTTGTGGATCATGCCGAAAAAATTCTGAGCGTTCGCAGACAGCCCTTTGTCCGCATAGAGCGCCTTGTCCTCGGGTTTTGCGATGTAGGGCCCGTGCGGGGTGTTGGAGGGGATATAGGCGAAGAAGGGCTTGCCCGCTTTCCGGCATCCGTCGATCCACCGGGTCGCCTGCTCGTAGAAAATATCCGTGCAGTACCCCTGCGTCTTCACGAAGGTGTTGTTGTGCAGGATTGCCGGGTTGAAGTAAGTGTTGCCGGGCGCGTCGCCACAGGAGCCGGGATAGGTCTGCCCGATGCCGCCGCCGCCATGGATGAAAACCTCGTCGAAGCCGCGGTTGCCGGGCTGATACTCGGCTTCGTCGCCCAGGTGCCATTTACCGAAGATGCCGGTGGCGTAACCGACGGACTTCAGAACCTGCGCGAGCGTGGTCGCCTTCAAGGTGAGTCGCTCACGCTCCAGGATGGTGTGGGTGACGCCGTTCTTGAACTCGTGACGGCCGGTCAGCAGACCCGCCCGCGTCGGGGCGCAGGCGGGGGCGACATGAAAATCCTCAAAACGCACGCCCTCGGCCCGCAGCCGGTCGAGGTTCGGCGTCTTGAGCAGAGGGTTGCCATGCGCCGAGAAGTCGCCGTAACCCTGGTCGTCGGTCAGTATGAAGATAATATTCGGCTGTCTGCCGAAAAGGCCCTGGCCACCGGCTTGTGCAAGAGCGGCTGGCTCAGCCCAGACACCGCTCCCAAGGGAGAGGGCCACCATGAGCAAAACCATTCTTCCTATTCCCCATGATCTTCGTTGTATCTGCATGTATATGAAAATAGCATAATGCGTCCATCGAGAAACATCCCCATTTTAGAGGATGCTTTCGAGCTTGGTTTCAGGTGTTGTTTCGTGGTGTAATATTTTTACATGAATGTTGGCAGATACCTGATGGCGCTGCTGCTTGTCGCCTCGACCCGCGTCGCGGGAGAGGTGCGGGCAGGACCCTCCCTGCAAGACCAGCCCC
>CAILKC010000066.1 GCA_903834675.1 uncultured Victivallales bacterium
GACCGCCGCGGTCCGCGGCAGATACACCGTCACCGTGGTGCCACGGCCCGGTGCGCTCATGACCTCGATGTGGCCACCATGCTGGGTCACGATCCCATGCACCGTCGCGAGCCCAAGTCCCGTGCCTTTACCCGCCTCTTTAGTGGTGAAAAATGGCTCAAACAGATGACCCTGGGTGGCGGCGTCCATGCCGACGCCGGTATCACGGACGGCCAGCCTGACGTAGGGTCCCGGTTTTGCGCCCAGGTGGGCCGCCGCGTAAGCCTCGTCCAATTCTGCATTGGTGATCGAGATCGTGATCGTCCCGCCTTGTGGCATAGCGTCACGGGCATTGATGGCCAGGTTCGCGATGATCTGGCGCACCTGCGTCGGATCGGCACAGACACAGCCGCTGTCCGGGTCGGCGGCGCAGGCAATGTCGATGCTCTCCGGGATCAGGCGGCGCAGCACCCCCCGGAACGCCTCAGCCTCATGCGCCAGGTCGATGACCTGCACGTCGAGCACCTGGCGGCGCGCAAACGCCAGTAGTTGCTGCGTCAGGCCGCGGGCCTGCTCGGAGGCGCGCCGGATGTGCGCCAGATCGGCCTGGGAAGGGTGGTCGGCGGGCAGTTCGTCGCGCACGATGTCGGCGTAGCCCATGACCGGCACTAATAGGTTGTTGAGATCGTGAGCTACGCCGCCCGCCAGCCGACCGAGCGATTCGATCTGGCGCGCATGCCCAAGCTGTCCTTCCAACTCCCGCCGACGCGACTCGGAACGCTGGTGCTGCAGCGCGTTGGCGAAGATCTCTCCCGACAGTCGCAGCAACGACACCACGCTTTCCGACCAGGTCCGCTGCCGCCGCACGGAGTCGAAACCGACAAATCCAAGGACGGTTCCGCCACAGGCCATGGGGACGCAGAGAACCGAGAGGACCGCCTCCGCCTCCAGCTCCGCACGCCAGGTCGAGGCCTCTCGCGGTAGCTCGGACACGTCCGGCATGTTGACCACCTCGCCGCGCTGATGCAGCGCGAAATTCCACGGCAGAGCCTTGGCTGTGAGGCCCTGCAGCCGCTGCCTGACGGGGGCAATGCCTTCCCGGCACCACTCATGGGTGCATGATAGCACCGTGAGGTCAGGGGTGAACTGGAACACGTAACTGCGGTCGACCTCGGCAAATTCGCCGATGTGGCGCAACGCGGCGTCGAATTCGGCGTCGGAGTTCTCTGCGACCTGGCTTACAAACCCCGTCGAGATGGCCGCTATCATACGCTCAAACTGCAGGCTGTGCGTCAGCTCGGTCTCGGCTTGCAGGCGCTGCGCGTTCTCTTCCAGCAACTCGGCGTGCTGAACATGGAAGCCGCGCACCAGGCGTGCCACGTGGCCGAACTCGTCCAAGCGGTGCTCCAAGTCGCCAAGATCGTCCGGATTACCGGTTTTCAGGCTGGCAGCCACGGCTCGCAACGGCCGCGACACCCAGGCGCGCAGGGCCCACCCCAGGAGAGCCAGCAGCACGGTGGCGAAGGCCGCGCCAAGGATGACCTGATACCCGGAGGAGCGTCGCAGGTGCGCAATGGCCAGCACCGGCACCTGCGCCTCGAGCTGGGCCAGCGGCGAGCCATCCCAGCCCGGCAGCGGCCAGCGTATAGTCAGCGTGCTGCCGTCAACCCGTACGGTCGGGCCTTCGGAAACTTCCGCCGCGACGTGAGATACCGTACCGCACAGGAGGGTCGACAGCTCGGCGAGAACGTCGCCGTCAAGGCAAACCGCGGCAACCAGGTAGCCATTCGAGGCAGAGGCTTGATCCACCCCCGTCCGCAAGCGGATCGGCGCCCCGCAAATCTCCCATACCCCGCCCGGACCGTGGGCGAAAAAATGGACCAGTTGGCGGTCCGTAAACAGCTCTGGACCACGTGCCTTCAGCGCCGGAATCTCCCACATGGAAGACGCCTTGCGCAGCGCCCCGTAGTAGACCAGAGTGAAGTCGCTGCGGTACACCCACACCGAGTGTACCCGGAAGGTCCGCAGCGGCGGGTCGATATGCACACTGGCCCAGGAAGAATCGCCGGAATCCACGAAATCGACCATCGCGTCCGAACTGGAGTAGTCGTAGACGAAGGTCTCCAGCGGCCTGCCGTTCAGTTGGACAAGGCGCCGGAAAAGCTGGCCGATCTCTTCCTCGCGGGAGGCTAGTAAATCGGCGCCCTGCTGACGCTGGTTCAGAGCCAGGGCGAGCAGCGCGGCAACAAACGCGACAAGCACCACGAACAGCAGCAGCAAAAGCCGCCGACGGACGCTCTGGACCCTGAACCTGACCACTTTCGGCAGGATCTGCATGCGCGGCACGCTCCTGGGCGCTGTGTGCAGACTCAAGACTCCGCCTGTACCTTCCTGTATAGTAGTGCCAGAAACCACGCCTGGCCAGCCCCATCACTGTGGCGGACAACCGGGCTTCCACGAGGCGCGACTGGACATCCAGACCGGCGAACCCACCCGTTCCCGGAGGATTCAGAAGGCGGTAGCGGTTCAGGCTGTAGGCGATCAGGAGGTGTGGCCATGGAGACCGCTGATCTGCGTCGGGAGCGTGGGCCGGGGCCGGCTCGCCCCGCGCCCGGCGCCGCGCCGGTTGCCGGTGGGAGGTTCTGTCCGAACTGCGGCATGCCGCTTGAGGAAGCAGCGGTGTTGTGTACGGCGTGTGGCTATGATCTGCAGGCGGGGACGGTGCTGGCGGATGGCGCCAAACCGGTTCCGCCCGCCGTGCCGCCTCTCGCGGTGGCGTGGCAGACGGTCCTGGATTTCTTCCCCGGCTTGTACTATCCGGGCATCATCTTACTGGCGCTGCTCTGTGCCGGGCTTGCCGGCGTCCTGGCGCTCTTCACCCTGTTCGTCTTTGCCTTGGGCGCCTACCTCAGCGCCGGCTCCATCGGCGTCGCGACGTTGGCCGTGTGGATGCAGGCGGTGACGCTGATGTGTGTCGGTCGGGCCGAGTTCTTTAACACCGCCCTGAGCGACATCGAGGGCACCCAGTTCGGCGTGTTCATGGGTCTGGTACTGGCGCCGCCCTTCGCCGTCTGGGCCATCCTGGGCTGGATCAGCCGTACCCCTGCCGGCTGAACACCGCCGGTCCAGCGGATTCTGGAGAGGCGCCTGGCCCCAGGCGCAAGCGGCGGCGGCCCACCGCATCTCCAGCGGATTCTGGAGAGGCGCCTGGCCCCAGGCGCAAGCGGTGGCGACCCACCGCATCTCCAGCGGATTCTGGAGAGGCGCCTGGCCCCAGGCGCAAGCGGCGGCGCTCGCCGACGCTTCCGGCCGCGGACCCGCTGAGCCCGCGAAATGGCGCGCCAAACGGGCCGCCAGCGGCGACGTTCGTATGGAATAGCCCCTTTTCTGCATGCAGGGGATTGACACGGGGTGCATGACATTCTTGTCGGTTCGAGAAGAGCATGACGATCAGCTCGCCAAGACGCCAAGACGCAAAGGGAAGTCCGTCTCCGAGACGAGGGATTCCGCCTGAAGGCGGGACTACAAACGGGGACGCGCCACGCTCAAACCGGGCACCTGAGGAGTGACCGTCTAGGATAATCTGCAAGCGCAATTCCCCTCGGATTTTCCGGGCGGTAGGCGCGAATGCCAGACGCCGCGGAGCGCTGAAAGCGCGGCCATTCCTCAGCCCAGGGCAGCGCCCTGGGAATGGA
>CAILKC010000067.1 GCA_903834675.1 uncultured Victivallales bacterium
GATCGCCATCCGAACCCCTCCGGGAAGGCCCCTCGGCATCTTTGGCGGCTACCTGCGTGACGACGAGCTGACCGCCAGCGTCTGGCACGATGGCCTGTACCGCACCGGCGACATGGCGTGGCAGGATGCGGACGGCTACCTATGGTTCATCGGGCGCGCGGATGACGTCATCAAAAGCAGCGGCTACCGCATCGGCCCCTTCGAGGTCGAAAGCGCCCTGATTCAGCATCCCGCCGTGGTGGAGTGTGCGGTCACCGGCGTCGCGGACGAGACCCGGGGCCACGTCGTCAAAGCTACCGTCGTCCTGGCCAAAGGCTACGGGCCCAGCCCGAACCTCGTGGTCGAATTGCAGCAGCACGTGAAAAACGTCACGGAGCCCTATAAGTACCCACGCCTTATTGAGTTCGTGGAACAGTTGCCGAAAACGATCTCGGGCAAGATCCGCCGCACCGAGATCAGGGCGAGGGACGGAGCCCCGTCCCCTGTCTCGGAGCCCTGAAGCGAGGGCCGATGCGCCTGGCCCGCTGCCGAGCGCGACCCCGCAGACGGCGGAAACGCCGCCGGGCTGAGCTCGCCAACGCTCGCAGGGCAGGACGCAGCGTTCCGCCTCAGACTGGCCAAGCTGCCAAATGGACCTATGTTAGTATTATTAACGGCCTGACTGCGGCCGACAGTGACGCGATCTTGAGGTCAGCCTACGGTGAGCAACCCCGTCGAGAATACCAAACCCTATCCGCGGATCAACGAGATCGAGTGCAAGGGCTGCGGACGCTGCGTTGAGGCGTGTCCGAAGCAGGTCCTGCGGCTCGGCAGCGAACTCAATTCGCGCGGCTACCGCTTTGTGCATTACACAGGCGACCCCTGCATCGGCTGTGCCAATTGCTTCTACGCCTGTCCGGAACCGCACACCTTCGAAATCCACAAGCCGGAACGCCGGTAGCCCTCAGATCCCGCGAGAAAGCTCGTCTCCATGGCAACGAAACTGGCCAAAGGCAACTCTGCGGTTGCGGTCGGCGCGCTGTACGCTGGCTGCGATTGCTTCTTCGGCTACCCCATCACCCCCGCCAGTGAAATCCTGCATGATGCGTCCTACTACTTTCCGCGGCTGGGGCGCAGATTTGTGCAGGCGGAGAGTGAAGAGGCGGCCATCAACATGGTGTACGGGGCGGCCGCGGCCGGCCATCGGGCCATGACCTCCTCCAGCGGGCCGGGCATCAGCCTGATGCAGGAAGGGGTCTCATACCTGGCAGGAGCCGAGCTTCCGGCCGTGATCGTGGACATCATGCGCGCCGGACCCGGCCTGGGCAACATCGGCCCCGAACAGGGCGACTACAACCAGGTCGTCAAGGGCGGCGGGCACGGGAACTACCGCACCATCACCCTGGTGCCCAGCAGCGTCCAGGAGATGTGCGACATGACCGCAGAGGCCTTCGCCCTGGCCTGGCGCTGGCGCACCCCGGTGTATGTTCTGGCTGACGGCGTCCTGGGCCAGATGATCGAGCCGCTCACCTTTCCCGCCAGCGCGGTCCAGCCGCAGGGCGATCCGTCCTGGACGGTCGCCGCCACCGCCGAGACCATGGGAAACGTGGTCACCAGCATCTTCCTGGACTTCTCCGACCTCGAGCGTTTCAACGAGCATCTGCAAGAGAAGTACGCCCGCATCGAAACCGAGCTCGAGGATGCGGAGACGCTGTGCTGCGAGGACGCCAGGGTGGTCCTGGTCAGCTACGGCATCAGCAGCCGCACCGCGCGCTCGGCCGTCGAGCAGTGTCGCCGGGAAGGCCTGCGGGTCGGCTTGCTGCGGCCCCGCAAAGTCTACCCTTTCCCACGCCGACAACTGCGCGAGCTAGTCGGCAACGGCGTGCGGGCGTTTGTCTCCGTGGAGATGAGTAACGGCCAGATGGCGGACGACGTCCGCCTGGCGATCGAATGCAGCAGGCCCGTCACGGTGGTCCAGCGCTATGGGGGGAACCTGATCACGCTGGACCAGGTGCTGCAAGCCGTCCGAAAACTCGCAGGCTGAAGGCCGTCACCATGAGCGAGAACATCATCTGCACCAAGGGCCTGTACCCGGAGTTCACCCGTAAGGGCGGCTCGGCGCCCACGGCCACACATTACTGCCCGGGCTGCGGCCACGGCGTCCTGCACAAGCTCATCGGGGAAGCCCTGGTGGACTACGGGGTGCAGGAGCGGACGGTCATGATCAGCCCCGTCGGCTGCGCCGTCTTCGCCTACTACTACTTCGACTGCGGCAACGTCCAGGTCGCCCACGGCCGCGCCCCGGCGGTGGGCACCGGTCTCGGCCGCGCCCTGGACCACGCGGTCGTGCTGGCCTATCAGGGCGATGGCGACCTGGCCTCGATCGGCCTCAACGAGACCCTCCAGGCCGCCAACCGCGGCGAACGCCTGGCCGTCTTCTTCGTCAACAATACCGTCTACGGCATGACCGGCGGTCAGATGGCGCCCACGACGCTGCCGGGGGAGAAGACCCTTACCTCTCCCGACGGCCGCGATCCTCGCCTGACGGGCTATCCACTCCACCTCTGCGAGTTGATCGATAACCTGCGGGCGCCGGTGTTCATCGCGCGAGTGGCCGTCTCGGACATCGCAAACATCCGCAAGGCGCGCCACGCGGTGCGCCGGGCCATCGAGATTCAACGCGACCGCAAGGGCTACACGTTCGTGGAAGTCCTGGCGCCGTGCCCCACCAATCTGAAGCTCGACGCGCTGGCAGCCAATGCCTTCGTCAACGAGGAGATGGCCCGGGAGTTCCCGCTGCGCACCTTCCGCGACCGCGCCGATGAGGCCACCCCCACGGAGCCAACCAGCAGCGACTTCCGGAGCAGCAGTCTCGATGCGTTGTTCGGGCTGCACGACATCAAGGACTTCTCCGCGGCGCGCTCCCCCATGACCGCAGAGATACAGGTGAAGATTGCGGGGTTCGGCGGCCAAGGCGCCCTCAGCCTCGGGACCATGTTGGCGCAGGCGGGGCAGATGACCGGCTACCGCGTCTCCTGGTTCCCTTCCTACGGACCGGAACAACGCGGCGGCACCTCGAACTGTTCCGTCGTGATCAGCGACCAGCCCATCGGCTCACCGGTGGTCTACCATCCCCAGGTCCTCGTGGCCATGAACCGGCCCTCCCTGGAACGCTTCAAGAACGACCTGCAGCCGGGCGGGGTCATCCTCTACGAAGCGAACATGGGCGAGGTCGAACTGCCCGCGGGGCTGCGGGTCGTGGCGGTTCCGGCCCAACAGCTCGCCGAGGACAGCGGCAGCGCCCGCGCCGCCAACACGGCCATGCTCGGCGTCCTCCTGGGCCTGGGCCTGACGCCGATCCCCGAGCTGGCCTTCCGCGCCGCCATCGAGGACTCTTTCTCCGAGAAGCCGAAGCTGATTCCGCTGAACCTGAAAGTCCTCGATAGCGCCGTCGCCTGGGCCAGGACGAAACCCGCAGCCCCGCCAGCCTGAGCCGAGGGCTGACGGTGCTCCGGCAGGGCTGTTTCAAGAAACGACCGCCGTCGTACCGTCGGCCGTGAAAGCGGCGTCGACGGGCCGCGTCTGCGGCCCTCTGCCGCACGCACTCCATATCGCGCCGCGGCCATGTGGACTGCGTGTGGCAAGGTCGTCGGCGGCGACCGCGACACCGCTTTGGCTTGGCGCCTGTGCCATGCCTGACGGCGGGTGTTCTCGCGCAACCCAATACGGCAGACAGACCACGGGTTGTTGCGACGCCCAGCCCAGTTTCTTGAAACAGCCCTGGCGCTTCGGTTGTTCCGCTTGCCTCTGCGTCCCCCGTCGGTATCTTGCCTTCCGGCGCTTCACATTCCAAGGTGACGCCAAGGGTCTGCTGCTGGCCGCAACCCCGGGCGACATGATCGCGCCGGGGATCAGGAGGAAACGCCGGTGACTGAAGCGTATGTCAACTACCAGAACGGCAGCGTCGAATTTGACGACACGGCGCGGCTCTTTTCCGGCGCCTGGGGGAACCTGGGGACGTTCCTGAAGCAGGGCCGGTTCACGGTGCGTTCCGGCTCGGGTCAGGCCGCGGTGACCGGGGCCGAGTTTGGCGCCGTCACCTGCAAACGCGAGGATGTGCCCAAGGGGCGTCGGCTCACGGTCACCTTGACGCAGGGCCCGGCGCACCTGCCGGAGCTGGACCTGGTGTTCGTCGCCACCCGCCACTCGATCAGCCTCGAGGCCCGGCTGCGGACGACCGGAGAGGTGGAGCTGACCGGTGAACTTCACTGGGGTGCGGACAGCGCGAACTCGACCTTCGCCGTCTGCCTGGAGCGCACGACGGGCGACCTGCGCGTCGGCTGCGGCCCCGCCGTCTCCGTCATCGACAACGCCCTCTTCGACCGGCTCAGCGATACGGCGGTGGAAGTGGCGGGGACGGCCCGCACCACCCTGGACTTCGATTGGCAGCGGCAGTGTTACCGCTTCCACGCCAGTTCGGCGGGACCCACCTCGAGCTGTGTCCTGGAACTGCGGGTCCACGAGCACTACTTCGCCCGCAAGTTCGCGGTTCCCTACCGACCGGTCCGGGGCGAGACCCAGTTCAAGACGCCGCCCATCGGCTGGATGACCTGGTACGCCGTCAAGTTCAACGCCTCGGAAGCCGTGGTGCTGGAGAACGCCCGCTGGCAGGCCGAACACCTCGGCCCCTACGGCGCCAACTGCATCTGGGTCGACTGGGAGTGGTATCACAGCAAGCTGGATGCAAGCGTGCCGGAACACCCCGATATCAACACCTTCAGCCCGGACCCGCGCCGCTATCCCCAGGGCATGAAGTACGTGGCCGACGAAATCCGCAAGCTCGGCCTCGCGCCGGCCATCTGGATCGGCCCGACCAACGACCCGAACCTCAACCCGTTCCTGCTCAAACACCCCGACTGCGTCCTCACCGAACAGCCTGCCTGGTGCGGCCGGTGGTGGCTCGACCCCAGTCACCCGGAAGTGGTCGGGACCTACATCCCCGCGGTCTTCCGGCAGCTGCTGGGCTGGGGCTACGAGGCCTTCAAGTGGGACATCTTACCGATGTCGCTCTGGATCGCGGACCAGTACCACGCCCGCTTCCACAACCCGACCCTCACCCCCGAGGCGGCCATCCGTGGCCTGGTGCAGGCCGCTCGCGACGTGATCGGTCCAGCCCGCTACATGATGTCCTGCTCCGGACACGTCTGCCGCGACATCACCCTGGCCATCGACCTCTTCGACGGCGGCCGCATCGGCGGTGACATCTTCAAGTGGGAAGAGTACATCAAGCAGGCGGTCGAGCGCGCCTTTACCTACCTCTGTTTCAACAACATCCTGTTCTATGCCGACCTTGATAACGTGGTCATCCGCGAGGAGTTCAATACCCTGGCCCAGGCGACCTCGCGGGTCTCGTTCACGGCCCTGACCGGCACCCCCGTCACCCTGGGCGACCACCTCCCGGCCCTGCCTCCCGAGCGCGTCGAACTGCTGCGCCGCATCATGCCCGTCCTCGACATCCATCCCATGGACCTGGACGAGCACCAGCCGACGGCAGCCATCGCGCTGGTGAACCTCGTCGTCGCCCGGCCCTTCGAGCAATGGAACGTGGTCGATGTCTTCAATACCACCAGCGAAGCCTGCCACGCCCACCTCGATCTGGCGGCGGACCTGCACCTGGCCTGCGGCCGGGGCGAAACCTACCTCGCCTTCGACTTCTGGGAGAAACGCTTCCTGGGAACCTGTGACCAGACGCTGGACCTGGATCTGGGCCCCCATACCTCGACCGTGCTCTGCCTGCGCCGACGGCTGGACCGGCCCCAGGTGCTGTCCACCTCCAGGCACATCAGCCAGGGCGGCCACGACCTGCTCGCGCTGGCGTGGGAGGCGGCGCGCAACCTGCTGAGCGGCACCGCGCGGGTCGTCGGCGGAGAGCCGTATGTCCTCACCCTGCATCTTCCCGACGGCTTCGCTGCGGTCCGCGCTGCCAGCGTCGCCCCCGCCGAGCTCGGCCCAGCCGCGGCCAACCTCGTCACCCTGACCCTGCGACCAGAGCTGTCAGGAGACCTCGATTGGTCGGTCGCCTTTCAGCGGCAGTAAGACCGGCGGCGCCGGGGCTCACTAACTCCGGCGCCGCCCCGGATCAAACAAACTCCAGCGAGTAGTCTTCCACCGAGCAGTCCCGGATCTTCTCCACGAAGGCGACCACCTTGCTGAGCATGGCGTTGCAGTGCGCCTGCTGGTTGCTGACCGCGACAACCCCCATGCAAGCGTGGTTCCAGACGTCCATGTCGTCCACCTCCGCCACCGCGACATTGAAGGTCTGCCGGACCCGGTCGCGGATGCGGTTGACGACCATGCGCTTCTCCTTCAGCGAGAAGGCGCCGGGGATGTCGATTTCGAGGGTGAGAATGCCGACGACCATGAGGGGCTCCGGGTTGGTGCGGTAAGCTACCCCCCGGCGCCAGCGCTGCAACCCGCGTGACTCGGTGGGTGGGGCAGGGCTGTTCCAAGAAAAAGACCCCACTGGATCTGGCAGGCGTCTGCCATGGCTCCGCTTGCCTCCCTGGAGCCCGCGATGCCCAGCCCGCGATCCGGGCGGGTTCGCGGTATCCGCCGAGACGGCGGAAGCCGCGGCAGTGCCGAGGCGGACCGCCGACTGCCGGGGGGCTCTGTTGGAGGGCAAGAGCAGTCCTGCTAGTCGGCAGGACGCATCGCCGCCGCCGCCCCGCCGCCCGGCGAGCGCTCTACCCAGACGTTCGAAGAAAGAACGATGATGATCTTGTATGAGACTTCCTGGGCGCAGGCCGGTCGCGACGCGGGTATGTAGTCGAGCCTTTGGCGGGCTCAATGGGGGCACGAAACCGGCTAAAGCCTCGACTACGTACGCATCGTGGCGCAGGCTGAAAGTCTCATTCCGGTATGTCCGGCCGCCGCCGGGGGCTGGGCTGAACCCTGGACCCTGTTTTCCTCTCCGCCAGTCGCCCTGTCCGTCTCCTCCAGTCGCCGTTTCCCCGTCTCGC
>CAILKC010000068.1 GCA_903834675.1 uncultured Victivallales bacterium
GACCCGCGTCGGCACGTCTCATTCCGGTAGGTCCGGCACCAGCCGGGCGCTTGGCTGACCCTGAACCCTGTTTTCCTCTCCGCCAGTCTCCCTGTCCGTCTCCTCCAGTCGCCGTTTCCCCGTCTCGCCGTCTCGCCGTTTCCTGAACCCCAGGACCTGAGGTGTCACCACCTACGGAGCTGACCTGCGCCCCTGCCCTGGTTGTTGGCCCCCGGTCGGCCGGTCGGCATGCTATAGTGGTTACACACCGCGATTGGCAGCGGCGGCCCCTACCGGTCGTGCAGAGCACCGACAATCCAGGAGCGTGCCATGAAATTCATGATTCGCACGGATGTTGAGGGCGTCACCGGGGTCACCACCTACGCGCAGGCCGAGGATTCGGCTCTCGGCCGGGCCATGCTGATGAACGACCTGCAGGCCGTCATCGATGGGCTGCTCGCCGAGGGGGACCATGAGATCGTGGTGTACGACGAGCACACCGACGGCCGCAACGTCGATCTGCGCGAGTTGCCAGCCGCAGTGGCCGTCATCTGCGGCAAGCCGCCGTACCGACCCGACTGGGGCGGCATTGACAGCTCGTTCGGCGCCATGCTCATGGTCGGTTTCCACGCCCGCAGCGGGACGCCGGGAGCGCTGTTGCCGCATAGCTACTCGAGGCGAAACCTCAGCCTCCGCATCAACGGCATCGAGGTGGGCGAGATCGGCATGGAAGCGGCCATTGCCTGCGAGGCGGGGGTGCCCACCTGGCTGGTGACCGGCGATTCGGCGGGCATGGCCGAGGCCGCCGAGATCCTTCCCGGCGTGCGGACGGCGACGGTCAAAGAGGCCATGGGCGAGTCCGCGGCCCTGTGCTACTCCCCGAAGTTCACGGCCCGCCGCCTGTACACCGCGGCGGAAGGGCTGCTGCGGGACCCCCCGCGGGTCACGCCTTTGCTGTTCACCGGACCGGTGACCCTCGAGATTGATCTGGCGGACACGCCTTTCCTGCACGCCCTCAGGAACATTCATCCCGAGCTGGTGGCCGAAGGCGAAGGCCAGACGGTCCGGCTCCAGGCCGTCTCCGTCACCGAAGCCTGGGCCTGGTACCTGGAGGTCCAACACGAGGTCAAGGCGGCGATGGCCGGCTGACGGCTTTCCGCGAGGGCTTGCCGGATGCACTGGCGTGAGTGTCTGAGAATCGGCGTCAACCATCACCTGCTCCACGCCGGAGGCATCGAGGCTCCGGCCCGGCATGCCGAGACGCTGTTGCCGCTGCTTGGGGACTCCCGCTTCGAGGTCGTCGACCTGTGGATTCCGGCCGAGGCCGCCAGTGCCGCCCGTGAGCTTGCCGCCTGCCGGGACAGCGGCAAGCTGATTGTCTACAACATCGGCGGCCGCAAAGGCCAGCCCTCGCCGCAACCCGCCGCGCTCGACCCGGCCGTCTGGCAACGTAGTCTGGACTTCTACCGCGAGGAACTCGACCGGGCCCTAGCCGCAGGCGCCACGCGGGTTGTTACCAACAGTGGCGCCGACCAACCCGCGGCCCGCGAGGCGGCCCGGGAACAGCTTGTGCGCTTCTACCAGGTGCTCTGTCGGCATGTGCCCCCGACAGTCACGATCCTCATCGAACCCACCGACCGCACCCTCGACAAGCGTAAGCTCATCGGGCCGAGCGCGGAGGCCGCCGCGCTCGGCCGCCGCCTGCGCGCCGAGGGCTGTGCGAACTTCGCCAGCATGGTCGACATGGGCCATGTGCCGCTCCTGGGCGAGACCCTGGCGCAGGCTTTCCAGGACTCCGCCGACTGCCTCGGCCACATTCACCTCGGCAACTGCATCCTGCGGAATCCGCAGCACCCGCTCTTCGGGGACAAACACGTGCCCTGGGGTATTGCCGGGGGGGAGTATGGCACCGGCGCCTTGGCCGACCTCCTGCGCCTCGGCCTGGCGGCGGGGTACTTCAGCGCCGACAGCCGCGGCACGGCCAGCTTCGAGATGCGGCCCTACCCCGAGCTCGGCCCGCAGGCCAGCCTGGAGCGTTTTTTCGCCATCCTGGACGAGGCCTGGGCTTGGCTGCAACCGGCGCCCTGACAGCTTACGTTCACGGACGTCTCACAACAGGTCGGGTGCAGCCGTCGGCTTTGCCGGTAGGCGCTGGCTCATGGTCTTTCCTCCGACCTGCAGTCTCCCGTCAGCCACGCCGACGCTGTGGCCTCGCCTTTGCCGTTGGCCTTGTGGCCGAGCTCGTAGTGCGAGAGGATGTCGCCCTGCTTGGTGTCGTCGGCAAAGGGCGGATTGGCCATGAGTACGTCGAACCCCGTCATCTGCGAGCCATTGGACCAGACGCCGATGGGGGCGTCGGTTGCATGGCAGTAGCTCTTGAGCTGCTCCTTGCCATCCTTCTCCCTGGGCGTCTGCTCACTCATGGGGTATCCCGCACGGCCCTGTGGTTGTCGTCCCGGGGCTCAGGTTTGAACTGGGCCGCGCGGGGGATGCAGGGCGGCCTCCTCGTCCGCCGCCAGGCAGCACTTCCTGTACTTCTTCCCCGAGCCGCAGTGGCAGGGCTCGTTTCGTCCAAGGGTGATTTGCCCGATGCCCACGAGAGGGTCTCCGTGCAGGTCCTTATCGAGGCGAAACCGCCTACTTCCCCTGGCGCACCCAGGTGAGTTCCGGGGCGAATCCCCAGCTCATATCGAAGAAACCGGCGACCTCGTGCTGGTTGGTGTCGTCGTAGTTGAACTGGCGGGTGTTGAAGACGATGAAGTCGGGGAGGAAGTCGTGTTTGTGGTTGTTGCCGCACTTCTCGCCGTAGATCTCGCCGGAGTAGATAACGACGTAGCGCTTCGGGTTGAGCGGGTTCGGGTAACACATGACCAGGCCCAGGCTGGCGCCCTCGTAGACTTTGCCGGCGACCTCGTAGCGCTGCGCGCCGATCTTGATGGGCAGCCGGTCTTGCAGCCGGGCCAGGATGCGGTTGGTGGCGGGCGTGCCAAAGAGGATCAGGCTGCGGCTCTGGATCAGCGCCTCGGTGACCTGGCTATCGAGGAGCACAGGCGGCCGACCGTCGGCAAAACGGTCCCAATCGTCGGCCCACTTCTCCACCTGCGTCGCCAGGCGCTGGTTCTCGGCCTCGTCGCCGGCGCTGCCGGTGACCACGACGAAGGGCGTGTCGAAGACTTCCTCGACGGGCCCGGTCATGCCGTGCTGTTTGCGGGGTGGCCAGGCGGCTGCCGGGACGGCTCCATCGGCGCAGACGATCTCGAGTTCGCCGGCCGGATTGCGGGTCACGGGCCGCTTGACGCCGTTGATGGTGGCCTGCAGCCCGTCACCCACCTTCAGTGGCGCCTGGGTGGGATCGAGCACCAGCAGGCGGACGTTCTCGGTCTTCGCCGTCAGCGTGCCCCCGTCGGCGCTGATCTCGCCATCGACCACGGCCGGCACGCCCCAGCGCTGGAAGTCACCCAGGCGGCACCAGAAGGCGCGGTCGTACTCGAGGCTAAAGGTCTTGTAGGTAACGCGGCGGGGGCTGGGTTCGCGGGCGAAGGGTTTCTGCCAGCTCCAGGCCTTTTCGAAGATTGCGGGTTCCCAGTAGATGTAGTGGCCGGCGCCGGGGACTTCGTAGTAGGTCAGGTCGATGCCTTGCCCCTTGGCGAGCTGCACTAGGGTGCGGGACTGGTTGACGGAAACCAGCGGATCGCGTTCGCCGTGCAGGATGAAGTAGCGCTGGTTGCGGGCGTTCATGACCAGGTCCACCGGGTTGTCCCATTCCAGCAGCCAGCGGCGGAAGGGCGGGATGTCGTCGCGGTTGGCGGGCCAGTTGCGCAGGATCAGCGGCCACCAGGCGTGCATGTCGGTCTGCCCGTCCATGGCGGTATAGGAGGCGAAGCGGCCCGGCCGACGCAGGCCGATGTAGTAGCAGCCCGCAGCGCCCATGGAGACGCCGGTGAGGTGGACCCGGTCCGGGTCGATCGGGTAGAGCTCGGAGACCTCCCGGATGGCCTCCTCGACGTCCAGCTCGCCCACGCCTTGGAAGTCGGTGTTGCGGCGGCCGTAGACGGTAAGCAGCACGAAGCCATTGCGTTCGGCGACCGCGAAGGCGTCGGCGCTGAGAAGCCACGGGTCGTTGACGCTGATGGAGGGCACGAAACCGTGCAGGAAGACGAGCAGCGGCCACTTGCGGGAGGCATCGAAGGTGGACGGCAGGTAGAGGTAGTAGGGCTGGACGGTATGGTCATTGCTGGTGATGTAGGCCAGTTCGGTATGCTTGCCCGGCTGGGCGGTGAGGACCTTGCCCGCCTTGGCGAGGGCGAGCGCGGTCAGGCCCTGCCGGACCAGGAAACCCGTCTGCTCGGACGAGAGGGTCGCGTAGGTGCTGCGGCTGGCCGTATGCACCTTCTTGACCTGCAGCATGGCGTAGGGGATGAGGGTGCGTTCGGCGGGGCTGGCAGGCTTCCAGTCGAGGTCTTCGTAGGGGGCGATGGCTTTCTGCAAGTCGCCGAGGTCAGGGAGCGTAGCATCGAGGATGGCGGGGGCCGCCGGGATGTCTACGGGCTGGCCAGCACACGACACCCCGACCAGGGCGATGACCGTGGCGAACTGCAAGGCATAACGTCTGATCACGCTCAAGTCTCCATTGCTTGCTGGGACCGCCGACCGTCGGGTCGGCTCTCTGGCCGCGAGCCGCGGCCGCTCCATTCTTCTGGAGAGGCGCCTGGCCTCAGGCGCGGCGGTGGAGCCCACCGCATCTCCACCCAACCGCGGTGGAGCCCACCGCATCTCCACCCAACCGCGGTGGAGCCCACCGCATCTCCATCGGTCTTCTGGAGAGGCGCCTGGCCTCAGGCGCGGCGGTGGAGCCCACCGCATCTCCACCAAACCACGGTGGCGGCCCACCGCATCTCCACCAAACCACGGTGGCGGCCCAC
>CAILKC010000069.1 GCA_903834675.1 uncultured Victivallales bacterium
AGAGCCCGGCACGGATCTCCTGGTCAGGCGCCAGACGGAGCACAGGAGATACCCACGGTCGGGCCGGCGGCAGATCGACCACCCAGGAGTGCTGGATGACGCCGCCAGTCGCGGTCCCATAGGCTCGCAGCTCAGCCGGCGTCACCAGCGCCTCCCGGTCCCAGGGCTGCCGCAGCAGCGGCTGCACGCCGAACAGACTCAGCGCCGCGGTCCGGCCCTGGATATGGATGAAGTCGGCCGTGCAGCCAGGGTAGGCCGCAGATACCTCCATAAAAGCCTGCGGCTCCAGCGCGTAGAAGAATGGGTAGCCGCCCACTTCCCACCAGAAACCGCCGCCGCGGACATACTGGCGCAGAGCCTCGATATCCTCGCGCCAGCTAGCCGCAGCGCCACTGGGAAACATCTCGCCGTAGGGATTGAGGATCAGGGCGGTGTCGGTCGCGCTCCAGGCCTGCCGCAGAGCCGCGGGGGTGGTGAGGCCGACCACCCGAGCGCCAGCCTGGCGCAAGGCCGCCGAGGCGCGCAAGGCCGCCAGCCACTGGGTGGCCGGCGTTGCCGTCCAACCGCCCTGTTCCGGGCCCCGGGTAAGCGTCACCACGGTCACCGCCCGGTCGCGGAAGCGCTCCGGGTAGCGCCGGGCCAGCGTCTCGCAGACGCCCAGCACGATGGCCTGCTGCAGCCGACTCTCGCGCTCGGCGTCCTGGCCACCAGTCTTCATCCCCAGCCGTAACAACAATCCCTGCCCGCCCAAATCGCTGGCGGACACCGCCGGACCGCTAGCGCTATCCACCAGAACCAGCGGCATCTGCCCCACCGCCGACGGACGGTTGACGCAGACCTTGGCCGCGTTGATCAGCGCCGCGGTCCCGGCCCCGAACCACTCCGCCCCCGCCGCCGTCACTCGCAAAGCCGCCGCGGGCTCGTTGTCGCCAAGCTGGCTGAGCGGGCCACCGAAGAGCGCCGCGTAGGCTTGCGGACCCACGCCGCGCGGGACATACTCGCCGGGGGTCTCGAGGTGCGACGCGAAAAAACGACCGGACAGGGCCAGCCCCACCCCCTCGCCGGACCGCTGCGGAAACACCACCCGCTCCGCCGCCGCGGGCGCAAAGGACAAGGCGGCCGGAAAGTCAAGGCCCTGGATCGTCCGGTCACAACCCAGCACCCTGATGCGCAACTCGATGCCGTCATCGACCGCGCTTGCCTCGAGCGCCAGCGATAGCCCGGCCGAATCCCAGCGCTGCACCAGCCGGCTGGGATTCGCTTCCGTGCTGACCTTCCCAGACCAGGGCGCCGCCAGGAACTGCTCAGCGGTCACGCGGCTGCCATCGGCGAACGAGACCGCCCACGAGAGCCCACCGCTGCGCAAGACCTCATGGTCAGTCGCCGCGGTCTTGCCCGCGACCTGAAAACCGCCGGTGGGCGTGAAGCCGAAGCCCAGCGTGCCCCGGTGAAGGGTGGGTTCCTGCGCCCGCACCAGCACCGCCATCAACCCCGGCACCACAAGCTGCCACAACCACCGCCGCACACAGCTTCGTGTCATCGTGGATCTCCATGTCAAAGAGGTACCCCGCACCAGCGTGTCCACAGGCGCCCTCGCCGGACATTCCGTCTACGGTAATCTACCCCGACAGAACGGCCATGGAAGCGTGGATTGCGTCACAGACTCTGGCGCGGTGCGCTGCCCGACCCGTGGAACCTCGGCCTTCTGGACAGCCTAACCGCCTAACCGCCTAACCGCCCTCTGAGCGGCTCAGTCGCGGAACGGCAGACGGGCCCGGAGGTCTTTCTCGTACGCGGCCAGATCGGCCAGCGGTTTGCGCGCGACGCCGTCCTTCATGGCCGCCTCGGCGACGCGGCGCGCCACCCGCGGCACAACCCGCGGGTCGAAGGGTTTCGGGATGACGTAGGTGTGCTTGACGGGGCAGTGTCCCTCGAACATGCCGGCCGCGGCGTCCTGGGGATAGGCTTGAGCGAGGTAGCCGAGGACGTCGGCGGTGATCGGCTCGCGCGCCACTTCCGCAAGGGCCAGAGCCGCAGCCAGCTTCATGGACTCGGTGATGTCCCGGGCGCGCACGTCGAGGGCGCCCCGGAAGATGCCCGGGAAGCCAAGGACGTTATTCACCTGGTTGGGGAAATCGCTGCGGCCGGTGCCGACGATGACCGCCCCGCCCGCCAGCGCCTCGGTGGGGTAGATCTCGGGCACGGGGTTTGCCATGGCGAAGACGATGGCACGGGGTGCCATGGCTGCGACCATGTCGCGGGTCACACAGTTGGCGACGGAGACCCCAAGGAAGACATCGGCGCCGCGCATGGCCTCGGCCAGAGTCCGCGCCGTGGTGGGGCTCGCCAGGCGCTCCTTCTGCGGCGTCATGCCGTCGCGCCGACCCTGGTAGACGACGCCCTTGCTATCGCAGATGATGACGTTCTCCCGGCGAACCCCCGCCGAGATGTAGAACTCGATGCAGGCAATGCCGGCCGCCCCGGCGCCGTTGACGACCACCCGCACGTCGCCGATGGCTTTACCGACCAACGGCAGGGCGTTCAGCATGCCGGCCAGAGAGATGATGGCGGTGCCATGCTGGTCGTCGTGGAACACCGGAATGCCCATGCGCTGTTTCAGGACGGTCTCCACCTCGAAACAGGCCGGCGCGCCGATGTCTTCGAGGTTGATGCCGCCGAAGCTGGGCTCCAGCGCCGCGGTCACCTCGATAAGCTTGGCCGCATCGGTGCGCCCATCCGGACCGAAGACGTTGCGCAGGCACACGGGAAAGGCGTCGATGCCGGCGAAATGCTTGAAGAGAACCGCCTTGCCTTCCATGACCGGAAGGCCGGCTTCGGGGCCAATATTGCCCAGGCCCAACACGGCCGTGCCATCGCTGACCACGGCCACCATATTGCCGCGGCCGGTGTACTCCCACACCTTCTCGGGATGCGCGTGGATTTCGTTGCAGGGCTCGGCCACGCCTGGGGTGTAGGCCAGGGAAAGATCCTGCGCCGTGTCGCAGGGCTTTGAAGGCCGCACCGAGATCTTGCCGGGGGTCGGCTGGCGGTGGTAAGCCAGGCTGCGTTCCTTAAGATCCTGCTGCATCGTCGACGTCCTTTCCTGCAAGGCATGGGTGACCGGCGGCGCTGGGAAGGGCCTACTATACTGCCGGCGACGTCGTCTTGCAGACAGCCCGTCGACCGAACCAGGGCTGTTTCAAGAAACCGGGCTGGGCGGCGCAACACCCCGTGGTCTGTCTGCCGTATCTGGTTGTGCGAGAACACCCGCCGTCAGGCATGGCACAAGCGCCAAGCCAAAGCGGTGTCGCGGTCGCCGCCGGCGACCTTGCCACACGCAGTCCACATGGCCGACGCGCGATATGAAGTGCGCGCGGCAGAGGGCCGCGGCCGCGGCCCGTCGACGCCGCTTTCACTGTCGGCGGTACGACGGCGGTCGTTTCTTGAAACAGCCATGCGGCCGAACTCGCTGCGGTCAGAACCGGCCAGAGCCTCCCACTCCTGTTTCGAGCGCTGGGTTCTGGTGTCGGCCCGTCCGCGGCCTATATTCCGCCCCTGGCCGCCAGGCAGAACAGCAACCCGCGGCAACGAGGTGCTACCCCATGGAGTTCACGTCCGAATCTGAGCAGCGGCAATGGCTGGCGACACAGGCGGCGCTGCCGCGTGGTTTTCGTGTCGGGACGACGCGTTTCAGTTTCGTGCCTGCCGAGGCGCCGAAGACCTGCTTCATGAATCTGACGCTGATCGTGCTGGACCAGCCAACGGCGGACTTTGCGGCCGCGTTCACCCGCAACGCCTTTCCGGGGGCGCCGGTGCTGATCGGTCGGCGGCGGCTGCAGGAGCCTGGCCTGGGGGCGATGGTAGTCAACAACAAGGTCAGCAACGTCTGCTCGCCCGGTGGGGTGGAGGCCAGTGAGCGGCTCTGCGCGGCGCTGGCGGCGCAGCTCGGGTTCAGGCCGGAGGAGATTCTGCCCTCCTCCACCGGCGTGATCGGCTGGAGGCTGCCGGTAGAGGCCATGCTCGGCGCCCTGCCGGCGGCGGTCGGAACACTCCAGTCGGCAAGCATCCTGCCCGCCGCGCTGGGGATCATGACCACCGATCTCTACCCGAAGATCCGGCGCGTGGAGGTGGGCGGCGGCGCGATTGTGGGCATCGCCAAGGGCGCCGGCATGATTGAGCCCAACCTGGCCACGATGCTGGTCTACATCCTCACCGATATCGCGGTACCGCGGGCGGCGCTGCGTGGGATGCTTCCCGGCGTGGTCGGCGAGTCCTTCAATGCCATCAGCATCGACTCGGACCAGAGCACCTCGGATACGGTCGTGGTCGCCTCCTCGGGGCGAGTCGGCGAGGTGCCGGAAGCCGCCTTCCGCGAGGCCTTGGGACGCGTCTGCCGGGAGTTGGCCGAGGACGTGGTCCGGAATGGCGAAGGCGTGCATCATGTGATGAAGGTAACGGTCCAAGGCGCGCCGGACGCCGCCTTGGCGCGGGCCGTGGGCAAGTCGGTAGTGAACTCGCCGCTGTTTCAGTGCGCGCTGTGTGGCAACGACCCGAATATCGGCCGACTGGTGTGTGCGGTTGGCAAGTATTTGGGCAACCACCACCCCAGCCTGGAAGTGAGCCGCTGCCGCATGGCGATCGGCGGCCATGAGGTCTTTGCCGACGGCGCTTTTCGCATCGGACCCGACACGGAACGGATCCTGTCGGCCTACTTCCGGCAGGCCGAGCTCTACGAGAGCGCGCCGCCGGATGCGAAGGGTGTGTTCAGGCCGCCGCTCTCCTGGCCGCCGCACGAACGCTGTGTCGAGATTCTGATTGACCTCGGCAGCGGCTCGGCGGCGTCTACGGTGACCGGCGCCGACCGCTCGCATGAGTACATCAGCGAGAATGCCGACTACCGCAGTTGAGGTTGCACCCGGCAACCCGGTCGGCGCGGCGCTGGGCGCCATGAACAGGGGACGAGCATGGGAAGATTCCTGCGCGGTGTACTGGCCTGGCTTTGCCTGTGCGGGCTGGGGCTGTGTACCGCTGCGCCCACGGCCGCCGTGCTGCCTGCGGCCTTCGCGGAAACGACCCTGGTCGACTTCGGCGCGGCCAAGCTGGCGCTGACCGTCAACGGCGCCGTGGCGCCGGAGCCAGTGCCCGACCCCGTCGACCCGGCGCGGACGGTGCTCAAGCTCTCCTATCCGGCCGCCGCGACCGGCGACGCCGAGGGGCCCGCCCTGAAGCTGCCCGCCGCCGCGCTTTCTCGAGTGGACTGGCGCGGCCGGGACTTTCTGGCGCTGCGCGTCTACACCCCCGACGACGAGGCGCTGGACCTCGTTCTGTCCGTCCGCGAAGGCGAGGCGCGCCACGACCTGCAGGCGGCGTTGCAGCCCAAGGTCTGGAACACGCTCATCTTCCCGCTGGCAGAGTTGCTGGCGCAGAAGCTGACGCTGGAGAAGATCGAGGAAGTACGGGTGTTCCCGAGGCGCTCGACGCGGGCGCCGACCGTCTACCTGTCCACCCTGGCGCTGCTCAAGGAGCGTGACCTGAAGGCGATGGAGTTGCCGCTACGCTTGCTCATCACAGGGTTTGAGGCGGACAAGGACCTCACGGGCTGGCAGGCGAACGGCATGGCGGCCCGGCTCACGGAGGCGGCCCACCTGGAAGGGCAGCGCGCTTTGGAGCTGGTCTTTTCGCCGTACCAGCCCGGCGGCCCCCGCTGGCCGTCGTATCAGGCCCGTTATGCGGAGCGCGGGCTGCCGCTGCGCGATTGGAGCGGCTACGAGCGTTTCTGCTTCGAGGCGCGGAACCCGGGTAAGACCGAAGCGCCGCTCAAGCTGTGCTTCCGGGACCTGACCGGGGCGCAAGCGACGCTGTCGGCGACGGTGCCGGCGGGGGGTCGGCTGGCATTTTCAGGGTCGCTGCGTGAGCTGGCCCTGGACCTGTCGAGCCTGGTGCAGGTTGATCTGTTTATGAGTGAGCCCGCGGCGGCCCATACGGTCTGGATCGACGACCTGCGGCTTGAAGCGGCCCCCTTTGAGCCAGCGGACCGCCTGCTCGAGCGCCTGAACCGGTCCGAGCGGGACGCGGCACGGCGCGGCGCGACCGACCTCTCGACCGCCTACCGGCAGACGCGCGAGGTGGTCGCGGCCCTGCGCTCCGGCCTGGAGCAGAGGCGGACCTTCGGCGGGGCGCACCTGCTCGCCGAGGGCGTGGTTGCCGCGGGGCGGCAGGCCGACCGTCTCGACCGCGATCTACAGGCTTTCCGACCCCTGCAAGGAAAACCCTAGCAGCCTGAAATGGACCGTCTGAAACGGGTGCTGAACGACCTCAGCCACCTGGGAGCGAGTCCCGCCTGACCAGCCAGAATCGCCGGGACCTCAGCTGAGCGCGGCCAGGAGCAGCGCGGTCGTCAGCACCAGGGCGAACAGGAGGGTCGCACCGCTGAGCAGGCGCCGGGCGGTTTCCAGGCGGTGCCGGGCAATGACCTGCGCCAGCAGGCAGATGGCCGTCACCAGGCCGAACTTGTAGAGCAGTAATCCCTGCCAGCCCCAGTGCCGTAACACCCACACGGCCAGCCCATTGGCTTCGCGGAAACGGCCCGTCTGAAGCAGCCAGGCCGTGATCACGAAGTCAGCCAGGTTCACCAGCAGGAACAGGCAGGTCTCGTGCTCCAGGGGGAGAGGCCCAAAGAGGGCAAAGCGCGAGGCGGAGAAAGCGCGGCGCGGCGCGGGGGGCTCCGGGTTCGCCGTTTTTCTGGGATGGCTATTCGACATCCACGATCACCATGCCACGCCCGGGCACCCGGATGGAGAAGGTCGAACCCGCGACCCGACCCGGAACTGCCGGAAACGGGGTGCGGATGGTCAGCTTCCGGATGGGGCGCCCGACCTCGATCTGGGGCTTGCCGTACCAGTGCGCGTCGTTGCCGATCAGCAGCCGTCGCACGCCATGGGCATCGTCCATGGCGGTGACCCGGATCGCCTCTCGCTCGGTCAGCACCCGCACCCCCGCGGCGGTCTGCCCAAGCAGGTCAGCACAGGCTTGCAGGAAGGCGGCGGAGAGGCGGCGGTAGGGCAGATCGTAGTAGAACATGGCGTGTCCGCCAGAGGGTTCCCGAACCGTGGCCAGGTCGGTCGGCAGGTCGGGTCCGGACTCCTCGACCTCGGGAGACGGCAGCGGCTGACGGGCAAGGCCACGGCCAGCACACCACAGGCCGTCTGCCGCAACGCCGTCGCGGCAGAACACCTCGACGCCCGCCGGCGCCGGGCCGGCGCCAATGAGGAGGAGCGGGCCTTCGCCGCAGTCCAGCACGCGCCGCAGTTCCGCCGCGGGAAAGAGATGCGCATTGAGCACCAGGAGGGGGCCACGGACGCCTTCGAGACGGTCAAGGCGAACCACCGAATGCACCGGAGCGCCGCGTTCCAGCAGATGGTGCAGCAGCCGGTGGACGGACCAGCGCCGGGTGGCGATGTAGTCCGCCAACTGCGCTTCGTGAGCGGCATCGGACCACACCAGCGTGGCGCCCAGGATGCGTACCGGGGTAAACTCTACCGCCGTGTCCCAGTCGGCGCGCATCCGGGCCCATTCGGCGGCGCTCAGTCCGTCGGCCAGGCAGGCAACCGGCCCGGCCACGCAACGCTTGGGCGGACCCGCGGCAGCGACGCCGAAGAGGTGACTCATGGTGTGGATCTCCGCCGCAAGCAGGGGCGGCGTGTGGCGCAACAGGCACCACTCCTCGGTGGTGTCCTTGATGCCGTTGAGGAAGAGCAGCGGCGTCTGCGGCAAGAAGCCGTGGTTGAGGAGCACGGCGGCGGCGAAAGGATACAGAGCCCGGCGCCCGCTCACCTTCTCGTAGCCGTCGAGTTCGGACGCCCCGGCCGCGGCTTCGACGATGTAGGCATCGATGCCGGCCTCGGCGTTGGCCCGATAGTTCACCCCGTAACGGTAGAGCGCTTCGAAGGGGTCTTTGGTCCAGGCCGAGTTGGCCACCATCTGCCGCTTCTCCCCATGGACGGCCGCGGCCACCTTGCGCATGAAGCCGGTGATGCGGCCAGCGTAGAAGTGAATCCATTCCGTACGCCGCTGAGCCCAGATCCAGTCAGCGCGGCGCTCCAGCCGGGCGGGATCCGCAGCGCCGGGCGCCGCGAACTCGGCCGGGAGCCTGACGCCGGTGGCCTCGACGAACTGTCCGACCAGGTCATCGGAGAAGTCGCCCTCGGAGATGGGGAGACGTTGATGGGCATAGCCGTCGGCGCAGTGGTAGCCGTCGAAGCCGTAGTCGCGCAGCACCTGAACCAGTTGCCGACTGAAGAAGTCCTCGTACAGGCTCCCGTCGGCCAGGCGCTTCCACGGGCACAGCGAGTGGATGCGCTCGCCGGTGCGGCGCACGGCCAGCAACTCGGGGTGTCGGCCAATCCACTCGGCGCTGACGAAGAGATCGAAGACGCTGACATAGACGCGCGTGCCGTGGGCTTGGAGGGTCTGGATCAGCCGACGCAGCAACGCCGCCGACCACGCCTGCACGCCGCGCTCCTCATTGCCGAGGTGGCCGCAGTAGGAGCAGTAGTCCGTGGGAAAAGGCGCCGCCGGATCACGCTCGCCATGCGTATGCACGAAGTCGGCATTGAACAGCAGCAGCGACATCCCGTCAGGGACGAACCCCATCCGGCCAAGAACCGCGGCAACGCCGAGGTCCTCGGCCCCGATGTCGAAGCCCAGCAACTCAATCCAGGCCCAGCGCTCTGAACCCGGCGCCGGGGTCGCGGTTACCGCCTGTGTCATCGCGTATCTCCAGCTGTGTCCCGTACCGTAGTCCACTGCTTGCGGCGCCGCCAGAAAGCCCCCCCATGCTGCTCAATAGTGGGCGCACGGTATTCGTCTTCCTGATGCACGGTCACCCGCCGGGCGGGTCGGCTTGACGGTACACAGAGGCAGAGTTACACTCCGAGTCGCCAGGGGCACGTGACCGCGACGATGGCAAGCGCGGAAAGATGATCAAGGAGGCGTACATGGCAGTTCGGTCTTACACAGCGTTCGTCATGGTGGTTGTCGCGGCTTTTGGCCTGCGGGCCGACGATTGGCCCCAATGGCGCGGTCCCCAGCGCGACGGCATCTCGCGGGAGAAGAACCTGCTGAGCGAATGGCCGGAGGGTGGACCCCGGAAGCTGTGGTCGGTCGAGGGCCTGGGGCAGGGCTTTTCGACGGTCTCCGTGATCGGTAACCGAATCTACACCACCGGCGTGATCGACAAGGTCGGCAAACTCATCGCGATCCAGGACGATGGCAAGCTCCTCGGCAAGTCCTCCTACGGCAGCGACTCGGTGGACGGCGGCGGTTACCCGGGCAGTCGCAGCACACCGACCATCCAAGACGGTCGGGTCTTTCTGATGAGCGGTACGGGAATCCTGACCTGCTTCGACGAGAAATCGGGCCAGCAGCAGTGGCAGGTAGACACGTTCAAGGAGTTCGGCGGTCGCCAGTTGCGCTGGAACGTGGCCGAATCCGTCCTGGTGGATGGCAAGCGGGTCATCTGCACCCCCGGTGGACCCGAGGCCCTGGTGGTGGCTCTCGATGTCGCCACCGGCAAGCCGGTCTGGACGACGAAGGGACTGGACTGCAAGAGCGCCTACTGCTCGCCCATACTGGTCGAACACAATGGCCACCGCGTGATCCTGACCATGGTCGAGTTTGGGGCCGTCGGCATCGACGCCGACACCGGCAAGCTGCTGTGGAAGTCGGCGCACAAGAACAAGTACGCCGTGCATGCGGCCACCCCGGTCTACGCGGATGGGCGAGTGATCTTCTCCAGCGGCTACGGACAGGGCACCGAGATGCTGACGATCGCCGCGGACGCAAAGAGCGTCAACTCCGCCTGGGAACAGAAGGTGCTCGACAACCACCACGGCTCGATCGTGCTGCTGGGCGGTAATCTGTACGGGACCAACGACCGGGGCCTGGTCTGCCTGGACACCACCACCGGCAAGGAACGCTGGATCGAGGGCAAAGCCGGGAAAGGCTCCATCACGGTGGCCGAGGGAATGATCTACGCCTATTCCGAGAAGGGGCAATTGAGCCTGATCAAGCCAGGACCGACCGGAGCCACGCTGAAGGGCTCCTTTAAGGTGACCGAAGGCAGCGACCAACACTGGGCGCACCCGGTGGTCGCCAATGGCCGCCTCTACATTCGTCACGGCAATGTCCTGATGGCGTATGACGTAAGCAAGAAATGAGATGATGCCATGGCCCGCGCTGCCAAGATCGGCCTGCTGCCACTATACCTGAAGCTCTACGACGACCTCATGCCGGAGCGGCGGGCCGAGTTCGATCCCTTCCTGGCCGAGATTGCCGCCGGCTTCCGTCAGCTCGGGATTGAGGTGATCGAGTGCCGTGTCTGCCGCGTCCAGTCTGAGTTCGAGCAGGCCGTAGATCACCTGGAAAGCGCCGCGGTTGATCTCATCGTCACCGTCCACCTGGCCTACTCGCCGTCGCTGGAGTCGATCGAGGCGCTGACCGGCACGGAACTGCCGATCCTCATGCTCGACACGACCATGGACCGGGATTTCGGCAAGGACGTGGACGCGGCACGGATCATGTACAATCACGGCATCCACGGCGTGCAGGACCTGGCCTGCATGCTGCGCCGCCTGGGCAAGCCTTTCCAGATTGTGGCTGGACACCTGGCCAGCTCGGAGGTCCTGGCTCGCGCCGCAGACATCGCCCGGGGCGCTTACGCGGCCCAGTGCCTGGCCTACAGCCGGACGCTGCGCCTCGGCCCTGCCTTCGTCGGCATGGGTGACTTTGCGGTGGACGAAGACGTGCTCGAAAGCGAACTGGGCATCACGGTGGACGAGCTTTCCCGCCAGGACCTGGAGAGGGCCGCGCGGGCAATCAGCGCCGCGGCCATCAAGACCGAGATGGCCGATGACCTGCGGCGCTTTGCCGCCGACCTCACGCCGACCGTACACCGGCGTTCCGTGCGCACCGGGCTGGGGCTGCGCGCCCTGCTGGAGAGTGGCGGCTACAGTGCCTTCAGCATGAACTTCCTGGCCTTCGACTCGGCCAAGGGGCCGGCCAACGTGGTGCCTTTCCTCGAGGCCTCCAAGGCGATGTCGCGCGGCATCGGCTATGCCGGTGAGGGTGACGTGCTGACCGCCAGCCTGGTGGGCGCCCTGGGCTCAGCCTTCGGACGCACCACCTTCACCGAGATCTTCTGCCCTGACTGGCAGGGCAACTCGCTGTTCCTCTCGCACATGGGAGAGATCAACCCCGAGGTGATTGCGGGCACCCCGGCACTGCTCGAGAAGCCGTATCCATTTTCAGCCGCCCTGAACCCAGCCATGATCTGCGGCGCCCCCGCGGCGGGCCGCGGCATCCTGGTGAACCTGGCGCCGGGGCCCGACAACCGATTCGGCCTGATCGCGGCGCGCGTCGAGATCCTGGGCGACAGCGACAACCCCTCCCTGCACGGCTCGGTGCGCGGCTGGATTCGTCCGGACTGTGACCTGGCCGCTTTCCTGGAGAAGTACAGCCGCAACGGTGGCACCCACCACAGCGCCTTGGTGCTGGGCGACCGCCTGGAAGGCATCACCGCCTTCGCGGAGTTCGTCGGACTGGAGTGCGTCATCCTATGAGCCCAATCCGGATGGGAATCGTGGGCGCCTGCGGCCGCGGCGCCAGCTTCAGGACGGCCTGCGACGCCTTGGGTGACGTTGTCATCGAGGCGGTTTGCGACCTCAACGCTGAGCAACTGACAGAGGCCGCCGAACGGCTGGGCGCGCGCCGCCACTTCACCGACTACGAGACCATGATCCGCGACTGTCCCCTGGACGCGGTCATCATCGGTACGCCAATGCACTGGCATGTGCCTATGGCCATCCAGGCGCTGCGCCACGGGGTGAGCGTGCTCTGTGAAGTCACGGCGGGCGTCTCGATCGAGGAGTGTCGGGAGTTGGTGGCGGCCTGCAAGGCCAGCCGGGCCGTCTACATGATGGCCGAGAACTACACCTATATGCGGCCCAATGTGATCGTTCGCGAAATGGTCCGCCAGGGCCTGTTCGGCACGCCCTACTACGGTGAGGGCGAGTACCTCCACGAACTCAAGGCGCTGAACGAGAAGACGACCTGGCGCCGGAAGTGGCAGACCGGCATCGCCGGGGTCACCTACTGCACCCACAGCCTCGGGCCGCTGC
This sequence comes from uncultured Victivallales bacterium, assembly GCA_903834675.1. Next base: position 12,177 of record CAILKC010000069.1, read on the forward strand.
TGCAATGGATGCCCGGCGACCGGGTCGCCCGGGTCTGCTGCGCCGGCAGCGGGCACCATTACCGCGACCCGCGCCAGAATCACTACGAGAATGACGACTCCACCCTCATGCTCTGCCAGATGCGCAGCGGCGGCCTGGTGAAGATTCGGGTGGATATGCTCTCGGACCGGCCGCATGCCATGACCAACTACCAGCTCCAGGGCACGGATGGCTGCTACGAAAGCGCTCGGGCCGGGGGCGAACCACACCGGGTCTGGCTGCGCGGTCGCGCCAAGGACGCCAACACCTGGCAGAACCTGGACGAGCTGGCGGCGGAGTTCCTGCCCGAGACCTGGCGGCAGCACGCCGAGATCGCCGCTCGCACCGGCCACGGCGGCGGCGATTACTACGAGGTCCTCGATTTCGTCACCGCGCTGCGCGGCGAGGCCCCACCTCCGGTCGGCATCCACGAGGCCCTGGACATGACCCTGCCGGGACTGGTCAGCCAGCAGAGCATCCTCCGGGACGGCGGTTGGCTTGAGGTGCCCGATTCGCGGACGTGGTGAGGCGGCCCGGGGGCTCAGACCATGAAAGACGACCTGTCCACACCCGAGGAGCTTGGTGAGAAGCTGAAGCGCGGCGAGATCACCAAGGAAGAAGCGATCGAGGTCATGAGCGAGCGAGCCCGGCGCGAGGCCTTCGCCGGCCTCTACACACCCCTGCCCCCCGGCGGCGCGGCCACCGCACCGGCCACCGCACCGCGGCAGGCCTGGCGGGCGGTGGCGGGATTCGCGCTCATTCTGATCGGCGTGCTGGTCCTGCTCTGGGCGCTGCTGTCGTGGCTGGATTGACGCGAGCCGCTGGCGGTGGACTCAGCCCGCCGCGGCCCGCTCGGCGAGGCACAGCGCGCCGAGGGTTCCTGAACGCGAGCCCAGGCCGGGCGCCACGAGGTAGGCATCCAGCTCGGACGGCAGGCGCAGAGGCCGCACGTACCCGGCGAGATGCCGCCGCAAGCCGGCCCGAATTCTCGGCAGCAGATGCGCCTGCTCCATGACGCCGCCACCGAGGATGATCCGTTCGGGGGAGCCGACGAGAACCAGGTTAGCGCAGAACTGGGCGAGGTAATCGGCCTCGAGATCCCAGCCCGGGTGCTCGGCGGGGAGTTCGGCGGCAGGCCGGCCCCAGCGTTGCTCCAGAGCACGGCCGGAAGCGAGCCCCTGCAGGCAGTCGGCATGCACGGGACAACTTCCCGGGAACGGGTCCAGCCCGCGGTCGTGTGGCAAGCGCACGTGGCCCATTTCCGGATGCACCAGACCGTGCAGAGGCTTGCCGTCGACGATGAGCGCGCCACCGATCCCGGTGCCGACCGTCAGATAGACAAACACGCCGCAGCCGGCCCCGGCGCCCCAGCGGTACTCACCCAGGCCCGCCCCATTGACGTCCGTATCCAGGCCAACCGGCACTTGGTAGCGCTGCCGGAAAACGCCGGCGATGTCGACGCCAGCCCAGCCCGGCTTCGGCGTGTCGGCAATGTGCCCCCAGGTGGCCGAGCCCGGGCGCAGATCGAGTGGCCCAAAACAGGCGATGCCGATGGCCTGCAAGGGCGCTCCCCCTCGCCGCGGCCAGTCGTCAAGAAACGCCACCACCGCCGCCAGGGTCGGGCCTGGCGCCATCGTCGGCAAGCGCACCTCGGCCCGAATATCCCCGGGACCGCTGCCGATGACCACGTTGAACTTGGTGCCGCCTGCCTCGATTCCGGCGTAAAGTGCGGTCATGCGCTGTGCATCCTGTATTTGACCTGGTGCGCGCCTGGCCTCAGGCGCAGCGGTGGAGCCCACCGCATCTCCACCGTCCCACCTGGAGCGCCCGGGGCCTCCCGGGCAGTGGCCGCGAGCCGCGGCCGCTCCACTCCCCTGGAGAGGCGCCTGGCCTCAGGCGCGGCGGTGGAGCCCACCGCATCTCCACCGTCCCACCTGGAGCGCCCGGGGCCTCCCGGGCAGTGGCCGCGAGCCGCGGCCGCTCCACTCCCCTGGAGAGGCGCCTGGCCTCAG
>CAILKC010000070.1 GCA_903834675.1 uncultured Victivallales bacterium
CGCCATGAAACGCTCCAAATCCACCACACGACAGCGGGGCATCGCGCTGATGATGACCCTGGGCGTGCTGGCCCTGCTGCTGATCATGGCCCTGGCTTTCGCCTACACCACGCGCACCGAGCGCCTGGCAGCCGGGGTGAACACGGATTTGATCCGGGCCCGGTTGCTGGCCGAGTCCGGTGTCGAGCGCGCCATCGCCTTCCTGCGCGAGCAATATGCCGCCAACCCGGCACCCGGGACACAGTTCTATGTGCCGACGTTTGCCACTTCGAGTGAATCGGCGTGGGTGTTCGACTCCACTACCTCGCCGCCGGGTCGCGGCGGGCGGTACTTGGGCAGTGTCAGCCTGCTCAAGTCCAGCGTTGACCTGGTGCAGAACCACATCAAGGACGCCCTGGCCTCAACGATCCGCGTGGGTACCACGGCCTACCAATTCACACCCGCCTCCAAGCTCCATGATGCGGTCGGTTGGATCCCGATCACGGTGAACCACGGGGCGGGTACAGAGTCCTGCATCGGCCTAGTGGCCTACCTGGTCATCGATGAGACCGGCAAGATTGACCCGAGTCTGGCGGTGGGCGGTGCCTACGGCATCACGCCGACGCCCACCGAGGATACGTCGACGCCCGACACCCGGCTGGGCCTGTATCCCGGCGAGATCTCCATGTCCGACGTGTTCACCGAGAACAACCCGGACTTCTCCTATGGAAGCACTCTCTACGGCGCCGCGTATCTCTATGGCAATGCCTTCCAGTTGCGCATGAGCAACCCGGGCCGCTGGGACTCGCTCTACAACATCATGAACCGCTTCAAGTTGCCCACGCCGCTGACGCTGAACCAGGCGTGGGTCAACCGCTTCATCTGGTCGTTGCGGCCTTTCAGTGTTGAGGAACCCGAGGCCTACTCGGATACTGCGGGCGGGGCTCTCAACTGGCGCTGTGATATCAATGCCATCGACTGGAACACCATGGGGATCTTCCCGACCGGCCTGGTTGCCGTCACCTCGCCCTACAGCGCGAGCGTCGGCATTCCGTGGTTCGGGAAGATCGATGCGAGCGTGCGCGATCAGGTGACCGCCAACTTCATCGACTATATGGACGCGGACGTCGAGGCCAGCGGGGCCGGGGTTCCCGCCACCGACACACAGAATAACTACACCGCGCCGGTGGCCCCCTTCACGGTGGGCACGGCCACCTACGTCGGCTGCGAGGATGTGCCTTACATCAACGAGGTGTGGGTGCGTGGTACCGCGCAGATCACGCCGCGCACGCAGCCTGGCCTAGGGGTGGTCGGCGCCGACGTCGACTTCACCTTTGACGGCGCGGTGGAGTTGATCAACGTCTACCAGACCGTTCGGGCTTTGGGATGCGATGTCGACCTCTGCGCTCGCGTGACGCTGACTGCAAGCGATGATCCCGCCAACCCGCGGGAGTTCTATTCCACCTGCCACTGGGGTGGGGTCAGTGTGGCCAGCCGCGACTACACGACCACAGCCTGGGCTACGTCTGTGATCCCCAAGATCGCTTTTGGCCCTGGCATATTGCCGGTCGGCGGGAGCACGCTGACGCTGTCGATCCTGGACGTTCGCGTTGCCGTCAGCCAGTCGGCCGGCGGGCTGAGCGCGGCTACGCTGTGGGACTGTGCGGACCTTGGAACCTGTCCCAAGACGACTGTCCTGATCAATAACCAGGGCCAGGAGATTTCGGCGGGTGTCAACGACCCGCGCTGCAACACGGCCTTCGCCGATGGCTGGTCGTGGGGCGCGTTCACCAGTAACAACACAGCCAACCCGGCATCGGGCACTCCAGGGGTCCCCACTGGGTCTCATCGCAATACCGAGTGCGTTGACCCCGGCAACGGCGATACCGAGGGCAGCGCCGACCCGGTGACTTGGTCGACCCCGTTCATCCGCAACGGCGCCGTGGTTTCCTTCTGGGAACTCGGGGCCATTAGCCGCGGGAAGCCTTGGCAGACGTTGAACCTGCACGGCAGTGACCAGACCGTGGCCAATGTCGGCCTTTACAGCTACGGGGATTGGCCACTGCTCAACCAGGTCAAGCTGACACTCCCGCCTGCGGTATCCCCGCTCACGTCGCGTGGTGGCATCAACGTCTGGAGCGTCCAGCCCCCTGTCTGGAAACCGCTGCTGCAGGGGGTGCGCATGGGTACCACCTACTTGGACCCGAACGCTTGGAGCGGGGGCCCGGGAACCGAGTTGATTAACAACGCGGCGCTGGTCGCGGCAGCCGCAGATCTCGCCGGCGCGTCCCCCACGTGGACTAACGCCGCAGGAGCGGTCTTCGGCAGGGCTGCCATCGTCCGCTACGACCCCCTGACCACCGGCGGTGTCAGCAGCGCGGTGGACTCGTTGCTGGGCGCTCGCGGTAGTGATGCGCTTCGGGAGGAGGCGCCCTGTAAGCTGGTCGGCCTGCTCAATGATCGCATCAGTTACTACACGATCATCGTCTGTGCCAAGGCGGTCCAGGACGTGGGCGGTCTTCCCGCTGGAATGACTGCGGCAACCTGCCCGCGCGACTGGATCGAGTACCTCGCCGGCCGCTACTGTCGGCCCATGGCGGAGCAGAAGGTGATGGCCTTGGTGTGGCGGGACGCCGCCACCAACCAGTTCCGCATTGCCTCATTCGAGTATCTGGAGGACTGATTCATGTTGCGGGTCTGGATCAGCATCATGATCGGGTTGGGCGTGACTGTCGCTCTGACCGGGAGGGCGCAGGTAGCCGCTCCGTCGGCCACGGACACCGTCACGAAAATGACTGACGCTACCGCAAAGGTGACTGAGACTACGGCGAAGGTCACCGACACCATCGCAAAGAAGGTTGAGCCGACCAAGCCCCTGACGTCGGCCCAGAAGGAGTCTGCGCGCCTCGGGGCCATCGCTGCATGGGCTGACAAGACCAAGGCCAGCCGCGAGCAGGTCCAGGCGGCCATTTTTGCCCCGATCATCGCCGGCAACCAGACCGACATTGAGTACAACCGCGAGGCGGCTGCATCCATCGGAAAGAAGGCTGAGGCCGCGGCCAAGGCAGGTGATGAGAACGCGCGCAAGCGTTTCCGCACCGTCGCCGAACTCTTCACCGAGTGTGGCAACGAGAACCGGCGGTTTTTGGGGTGCTACAAGAATGGTGACATGAAGGGAGTGCGAGACGCCCTGATACGTCTGCGCACCTACGACGCACGCATCGCGGAGATTGTCGGTCAGACAGTACCCCGGAGTTGGTACGCGCACGACATCATGGTGGCCACGCTGGGTATGACCGACGCGGAGATCAAGCAATGGGGCGCGCAGCAGTCCTCCGGTCGCACTCCTCAGGCAGCACCGGCAGCCCGGGCGCAGAAGTGACACCCCAACGTGAACCTGGCATTCTGGATGGGCACTCTATGAGGTCTCACAAGACAGCGCGGTTCACTCTGCTTGAGTTGCTCGCGGTCATGTCGATCATCTTCATCATGGCCGCGCTGCTGGTAGGCGTTACGAGTGTTGTTTCTCGGAACATGCACGAGGCGAAAACGAAAGCGCGCATGGAGGCCATGATGATGGCCCTGCAGGAACACTTCCAAGACCGCGGCTATTACCCACAGCAAGCCCCGGCCGTGGCTGTTAATTTTACCGCGTTTACCCACACCCAAACCGGTCGGCCGTATCTGGAGGGCTACGGCCCCACGGTAGGGTATCTTGATGGCTGGGAGCGTCCGTTCCTGTACGCGACTGCCGATGCGGCGAACGTACCGTATCCGGAGGGTTACCACCTCTGGTCCAGGGGGCACGACAAGAAGACCTTCCCTGCCGTTGACACTAGCATCGATAATCTTGGCACCGCAGCCACCGCGGCCAATACGGCGGACGACATCAACAGTTGGGGAAAGCGGTGACGACGGCGGGGTTCGATTACGCCGCGGCAGCGCGGCGGTTGCAGGTGCGTTCCCAGGCGCATGAGGCGGAGTTGGCGCAGCGGCTGGAGCAGGCGCGGCGAGAGGCGGCGGCAGTCATCGAGATGATCGTGAGCACGTATGCGCCGACGCGGGTCTGGCAGTGGGGGTCGCTGGTCCACGGTCGCGGTTTCAGTGAGGTGTCTGATCTCGATATCGCGGTAGAGGGCGTGACCGAGCCGCAGCGCTTCTTTGCCATGTTTGGCGAGGCCGAGAGGCTGACGACGCTGCCATTGGACTTGGTACAGATCGAGAAGATCGAGTCGGTGCATGCCGAGAGCATCCTCCGGAAAGGGCGGCTGGTCTATGACCGATCACAACCCGGACAGGGTGCGGGAGCTGCAGGCTGAGCTCCAGAAGACGCTAGGTTTACTGGCGCGGCAGCGGGCTTTCTATGACGACTTCTTGGCCGGGGACTACCAGAAGCTCGGGCGGGGTAAGGTGGCGGCGATCGTGGTGGCGGAGGTGCTGACCGACTACTACACCTGCGTGGAGACGTTGTTCTGGCGGATCTCGCAGTTCTTCGAGAACAACCTGCCCGCCGATCGTTGGCATGCCGAGGTGCTGCGCAAGATGACCTTGCAGGTTGATGGCGTGCGTGAGCGAGTGCTCAGTGACGGGACGTTCGCACGACTGGACGAACTGCGTCGGTTCCGACATTTTCGCCGCTATTACTTCGAGTTCGACTACGACTGGGGCAGGCTGGACTATCTGCTGACGGTGTACGATGGCCTGACGGAGTTACTGGCCCGGGACCTGACGGGCTTCGAAGGGTTCCTGGACAACCTGGCTCGCAGACTTGAAAGTGAAAAGGAGATACGCCGATGAGGACACGCTGCAGACACTTCACCTTGATTGAGTTGCTGGTGGTGATCGCCATCATCGCCGTGCTGGCGGGGTTGCTTTTGCCCGCCCTGGCAGGGGCCCGGGAACACGCCAAGCGGACGCGGGCGCAGACTGAGATGAAGATGCTGCAGACGGCCATCGCGATGTACGAGAGTGACTACGGCGTGCTGCCCATGGGCGTGGCAGCGGCAGACCGCGTCTTGACGTCTGCGGAGTATACCGCAATGATCGGCTACCTACAGAATGCGCCGGGCACTCTCAACGCCCGCGGCAAGCGCTACCTGGATATCTCGACCGACCAGGGGCCTGGCGTCCTGAACGATCCATGGAGCACCACCGCCAATCCACAGCCGTACAAGGTTGTGCTGGACCTTAACTACGATGGCCAGATCGATGCAACCGCAGCTACCACTCTCGCCACAGTTATCTATGGGCGAGTGGCTGCTTGGTCCATCGGTAAGAACCATCTCGACGAGCACGGTCTTGAGGACGACGTCAATAGCTGGCGGCAATAGGGACAGCAACGCCAGCCGCGAGCAGGTCTCGCTGGCGAGCGGGTTTACGTATAGCGCCGGGTCACGGGACCCGGCGCTTGTGTTTGTAAGCGAGAGCCTGTAACGAAACGGCCTCGCGGCTCCTGGCAACCTAACGATGCGGCGAGCCGGGGGTCTTTGGAGTGCGGCGGCAGAGTCCTGCTGGCCAGCAGGACGCGACACCGCTTTGGCTGAGACGCCTGGCCCGGGCCGAACGCTCCAGCCAAAGCGGTGTCGCCTCCGCCCTGCGGCAGACTTGCCACCGCACTCCATATCGCCAGCCTCCGCGGCTGGCCGAACGCACGGCAGCGTTAGTGCCCCCCGCGTGAGCCTAAACGAAAGCAAGCGAACCCGTATTACCGACTTACTTGCCCGTCTGCATCCAAGGGTGCGACCCGAAACTTATCAGCATTGGGCGGCTCAGTTGTTCAACTTGCTCCAGTTCCTGCGCATGCCAAGGTTGACCAACTGGCTGTACATGTACCATCCGGTGTGGCCGTCGGTGAAGAGTACGTTGGTGCCGCCGCTGTGTCGGACAGGAACGTACAATGTGGGACTGGCCGTGCCCGTGCCGGTGTTGGAGGGAGGGCCGACTAAGGAGAGGCCAGGGGGGCCGTCACCAGTCCGTGTGTCGCCGACCCAGAGCATGGAGGATGGACTGGTGATGTCGCTCATAGTGATCGGGCCGCCGCGCGGGTCAGTCGGGTAGGTGAAGCCAAAGCCGCCGTACGTCGCGAACGACCCAGTGGTCCACCCGTTGTAGTTGATTCCGTACTCGCAGGATGATCCGGTGGTCGGCGATGGAAAGGCGGTCTCATCCGTCAGATTGGGGCAGTCCACCACCTTGTAGTCCACGAAGTACTTGTTCCAGAGTACCCACCAGAAGCGCCCGTCCTGCGAATAGCACGGGCTGTACTCGCTATTCTCATTGGAGTACATGATGCCTGACATACCAAGCTGCTTCAGGTTCGAGATGCAGGAAATGCCGCGGGCCTTGTCCCGGGCCCCCGCGAGCGCCGGCAGCAACAACGCCGCCAGGATTGCAATGATGGCAATAACCACCAGCAACTCAATGAGGGTGAACCGATTGCGTTGCTTGTCCATGGTCTTTGCCTCGCGCCACACCGTGTGACTACAGAAAAGTCGCTACGCTCCGCTCGGAGTCCTGGGTGCAACCTTAGGATTGCACCTGCGGCCTCGTACCGCGAAACAGTGTACAACAGTTTGCCCGGTTCCGCAAGCTTCGGTATGCATGATCGCCCTGCGACGGCACGGGCATCACGCCTTTGAATCACGCGACCGTGTGCAGTCTCCGTAGGAATTGACCGGCCGCGGCTTGCGGCCAGTGCCCGGGCGGCCCCGGGCGCTCCAAAGCCGGTGGAAATGCGGTGGGGGGCCACCGCCGCGCCTGAGGCCAGGCGCCTCTCCAGGGGAATGGACCGGCCGCGGCTCGCGGCCACTGCCGACCCGACGGTCGGCGGTCCCAGGAGCGCTCCAACGTCGCCTGGAGATGCGGGGGGCTCCACCGCCGCGCCTGAG
>CAILKC010000071.1 GCA_903834675.1 uncultured Victivallales bacterium
CAGGGCAGCGCCCTGGGTACCAGGCATACCCCAGATTCTCAGCCCCGAAGGGGCGCCATAGCTGGCCGCGCGGTGCCCATGGACTGTCGGTATGCCGCCCCGGCAGGGCTCAATCTCGTTTGGGATTCCATTCCCAGGGCGCTGCCCTGGGCTGAGGAATGGCCGCGCTTTCAGCGCTCCGCGGCGTCTGGCCTTCGCGACACCTCCCGCCGGAAGTCTCCCCCAAGAGTCACGTGACCCGTTTTGCTCGCCGGACGCGGAGACGATCGAAACAGAAGCCCCTACGGAACTGACCTGCGCCCCCTTGAGCAGCGGTCCCTGGAAGCTATACTCACGGCAAGGAAGAGTGCCACAGTGGCCGGAGTTCCGAGGCAAGGGTCACGGGCTACTGTGCTCTGTGAGGTAGCACGGAGCCCCGCAGGAGGTCTGATGCATAGGGTCAGCAGAGCGATCTCGGCGACGGTAGCGGTGTTTCTGCTGGCGCTGGCCAGCGGCACGGTTTGGGCGCAGGGCGAGGTAGTGCTGTTTGGCGAGGGCAGGGCGCGCTGTTATCTGGACCTGGCGGAGGAACGGGCCGAGGAGCTGGGGGTGGCTGCCGCCGCGGCGGACTTCCTGAGCAGCTTTGAGCGCCTGACGGGCGAGCTCCCGCAGCGCTCCGGTGGCGTGGCGCTGCGTTTTCCGGTCGGGGAAGCTGAGACGATCCGCTTTGAGATGCGGGTGGTCGAGCTCCTGGACGCATCCTCCGAGCGCAGTGCCAACGCGAGCGTGGGTCTGGCGGTCAGTCCGACCCACAGGTTCAGCGGCGGTCCGCTGGCCGGCGAGGGGGAGAAGGTGACCTGGACCGCGGCCTGGGAGCGCGGTTCCGGCCCCGGGCCAGGGACGCTGACGTTCCAGCTGACCGTGGCCAACCAGGCCTACTACGGGCCTGGCTACGGCCCCTTCACCGGCGCCGAACTCAAGGCCGTGGCGGCAGATCTGAAGGCGGGCGGCGGCCTGCGTCTCGCCCTGGAGATTCGTGGCGGGGCCCAGCCGGCTGTGCGCGGCGCCTTTCGCAGCGGGGGCGAGTGGCAATGGACGGCCTGGATCAACCCCACGCAGGCGACCGCGGATCTTCGCGAGCCCGGCGTGTCGGACAAGAACGGGCCGCAGGCCTGGTCGGCGCAGTGGCCGACGCGGTGGGCGAAGACCGGGGCGACGCTCCATATCTTCGGCTATGCGGCCAAGGGTCGACAGGCCGAGATAGCGGTGGCCGACGTCGCGGTGACGCAGGGCGGCCAGACACTTTTCCGCAGCGACTTCAGCGCCGCGGGGGCAGGGGACAGCGGCATTCCGGGCTGGAGTCGTTACCCGCGCCAGGGCAGCGTGGCCATCGCCAACGGCCAGGCCCTCTTTCGCCCCGAGCGCGGTGCCTGGAACACGGTTGGACTGCGGGCGCAGTCCGCCGGGGTCGAGGCCGCGGGTGGGCGGCTGCCCGTCCGGTTGGAGCTGCGGCCCTATCCGGCCGGGGTCAGTCGCTATGACTCGCGGAGGGTGCAGGGCTTCGAGATCGCCGCCACGACCGCTGGCATCACGGTCAGGGCCTGCACCCGGCTTGGGCTTGAGAACGGACTATACCACCTGCTCGAGCGCTGGGGCTGCCGTTGGGTCATGCCGGGAACGCTCGGCGAGTGTATCCCCAGGCGCGATCGGCTGACCTGGCCCGCTGGCGTTACCGCGTTCGCCCCGCGTAGCGACACCTGTGTTGAGCCAACCAGTGCCGCCAGCGAGCAGGGGCAGTGGTACCGACGGAACCAGTCCGGTTTTCAGACCTGGATGTCCGGACAACACTACTGGCTCTACGCCATCCCGGCGGAGAAGCACTTTGCGGCCCACCCCGAGTGGTACTCGCTGATCGGCGGCAAGCGCCTCCCCTTGCAGTTATGCACCAGCAACCCCGAGGTCGTCGCCACGATGATTGCGGTCGCCAAGCAGTACCTCGCCGGCGGCGGCGACCGCATGAGCTTCCCCATGGACCCGATGGACTGCCTCGACTTCTGCCAGTGTGACCCCTGCCGGGCGCTGGACCCGCCGGGAGTTGGCCCCGAGGGCGCGCCGCGGGTCACGGACCGCGTGCTGGCCTTCGTTAATGCGGTGGCGGACGGTATCCGGGCCGACTTCCCCGACCGCTACGTGGCCTTCTATGCCTATGCGACCCACAACGCGCTGCCGACCCGCGAGCGTCCGCGCCCCAATGTCGCTGTCGGCATCTGCCGCGACAACCACTGCCTGCTGCACCTGCTGCCCACGCCAGCCTGCCCCAGCTCCGACTTCCACGCCCTGGTGCGCGGCTGGAAGGCGATCACGACCAACCTCTGGTGCTACGAGTACGACCCGATCTCCTGGACTGGCGGACTGCCCTGTCCCACCTTCCTTGACATGGCCCGGTCACTGCAGGTCCTCCTCGGCGACATCGGGGTCCGGGGCAGCTACTGCGATGGCGGCTACCTACGGCCCGAGAGTAACCCGGGCACTTTCCTGAACCTCTATCTGGCCCGGCGCCTGAAGGTGGACCCGACGCAGGATGTTGATGCGCTGCTCGCGGAGACCTGCCGCGAGTTCTACGGCCCGGCGGCGGCACCTATGGAGCGCGCCTGGCGCGAGCTGGCGAAGGTGACCGAGTACCAGCACCCAGGCCGCCGTAAGCAGAGCGTAGGCACGACCTACTATCACGAGATGTTCACCCCCATCATGATCGCCAACGCGCGCACGGGCCTGAACGAGTCCCTGCGTTTGGCGCTGGGGCAGGAACCCTACGCCAGCCGCGTGGGGATGGTGGAGACGAGCCTGCGCTATCTGGAGGCGTACCTCGATGGCGTCTGGAGTGCCCAGCGGGGCCGCTACGAGGCCGCCGTCGCCGGGTTCGACCGCATGGATGGGGTCATCGGCGAACTGGTCGCGAGAGGGATCCTCAACGAGGGCGATAGCCGCGACCGGGCCAAGACCATCCGCCTGAAGGCGCTGGCCAACGCCTTTCCGGAGAAACTTGGCTTCGTGACCGCCTGGCGGCTGCTGGGTCCGTTCAATAACCCCGGGCGTGACGCCGACCGGGTTACCGATCCCTTCGCGGCCGTGGCCTTGGCCGGCCGCGAGGTGACCCTCGCCGATGGCACCAGGCAGTCATGGTGGGACTACGCCAGCCCGGGCGGTTTTGTGAGCCTGGACCAAGCCCTCGCAACCCGGCCACGACAGGGGCCGTTGTCGTACTGCTATGCCGCCACCACCGTACGCTCGGCGGTGGCCGTGCCCGCCAAGCTGTTGCTCGACAGCTTCTGCCCGTTCAAGGTGTATCTGAACGGCGCGGAAGTCTTCCATCGGCCCGGTTTGGACTCCGATTGCCCGGACAAGCGGGTCGTTGACGTGGACCTCAGCCAGGGCGACAATCTGGTTGTCATCAAGCTCTCTCAGACCGTGGACGCGAGCGATGCCTTCCCCTGGGGGCTGTACTTCCGGGTCGACGCCAGCGACCAGCGCCCCGAGGCCGCACCCCTGCCGCTGCTCTGGGCCTTCCGGACCGACCCGAGGGATGAAGGGGTACGCCAAGAGTGGTTCACGCCCGAGTGGGCCGATGCGGACTGGTTGCGCATCCCGGTGGGCCGGGCCTGGGAGCAGACCGCGGCTGGCGCCTATGATGGCTACGCCTGGTATCGGGTACGCTTCACCTTGCCGGCCGAGCGGGCGGGCCAGGCGCTGGCGCTCGTGTTCGGCGCGGTGGACGAGCAGGCCTGGGTCTACCTCAACGGGACGTTGATCGGCGAGCACACCGTGAAGTCAACCGGCAAGCTGGCCGGCGAGATCTGGGAGGAGCCCTTCGAGATCAAGGTCCCCCCGGCCTCGACGCATCCCGGCGCCGAGAATGTGTTGGCCGTACGGGTGCATGACTCCGCCTTCGCCGGGGGCATCTACCGCCGCGTCCGCCTGGTCACGGAGTGACCCGCAGGCGCGCGGCTGGCTCCATAGTGCGCCAGAGGGATCTCCTCCCCGAATCCGTCTGCCTGGCAGCGCGATCTGCGGGGGCTACAGTGTGCGGTTCTGACTGCTCCGCCGACGGCCGTATGGCAGGCTGGCGTAAACGCTGGAATCAGGAAGGGATGGTGCGGTATGAGCGACACCCTGAGACGGACCGAGGTCTGCCGCCGGCAGGCCCTGGCCGCGACGCTGCTTCTGTGGCTGCCCTTGGCCTTGGGCTGGTTGCCTTGCGCCGCGGGAGAGAGCCTGCTCAAGAATGGCGATTTTGCCCAGGAGGCCGCCGGGAAGCCGACCGTGCCCGCCGACTGGACCCTGCCGCCGGACGCCTCCTGGCAGCGCCTCCTCGGTCCGGACGGTAAGGCCTTCCTGCAGTACAAGGCCGCGGCGGGCGTCCAGGCCCCGGCCCGAGGAGCGTGCGACTTTCTCGCGCCCAAGGCCGGCTATACGGTCCAGGTGGCGCTGGAGGGCGACGGCGCCTTGACCCCGGTGGTGCGTCTCCTCGACCTGCCCGACAATGTGGAGCTCGCGCGCCTCAGCGGCACCAGGACGCTGGGGCCGCAGCGCCTGGGGGTTACCTTCACCACCGTTTCCGCCAACGTCGGCATCGAAGTCTACGCTGATGTCGCGCAGGTGGACGGCAAGCCCGGCCCGGCGGGCCTGCTCAAGCTGACGCAGGTCAGGGTCCTGCCGGTGTTTGCCGCAGCGCCGGAGAAGCTCCCCGACCTCGGCCCGAACCTGGCGCTGCGGCAGCCCTACACCCTCGACCCAGCGCCGAACTACGCCCTCTGCAAGGATCCGGCCGACGCGACTCAGTTGACCGATGGCGTCTACACCGAAGGCCACTTTTGGACCCGTCCGAGCACCGTCGGTTGGTTCAACAACATGGCCTTTATCACCGTGGACTTACAGCGGGATCAGCCGATCCGGGGCATCTCCTACAACACCGCCGCAGGCGTGGCCCAGGTGCAGTGGCCGCTGCGGGTGCTCGTCTTCGTCAGCCCGGATGGCAGACAGTGGTACGAAGCGGGCAACCTGGTGACCCTTAACGCGCCCCACAAGAACCTGCCGGAGTATGGGCAATACGCGGTGCGTCGGCTGTGGACCGATCAGCTCGCCACCCATGGGCGCTACGTCTGCCTGTGCGTCGAACCCCCCTACGGCGGCTTCGTCTTCGTGGATGAAATCGAGGTCTTCAAGGGCGCCGACGAGTTGCTGCAGAAGCCCTACGCAGGGCTCGCCTTTACGACGCCGAAGGCCAGCCTGGAGAAGTCCATGCAGGACGAGCTGCTGCGGACGCAGTTCGAGCGCGAGTTGCAGGCGGTCCGTAAGAGCATCGCCGACGGTTTGCCCGAGGGTGCTCGCGGGCCACTCCTGGCCGAGGCCGACCGCCTCGCGGCGCGGATCGCCGCGTACGAGGCCCCTGACCTGACCGGCTTCCGCGCCGTGCTGCCGATCTGCGAGTTGGAGGCTGCCGTGTTCAAGCTGCAGGCGGCGGCGTGGCGGGCCATGCAACGCCCGGCGCTCATGGTCTGGACCAAGCACCGCTGGGAGATGCTGGAGCCGGGCGAGGGGCCGGCGACGCTGGACCCGCCGCCGCCGGTGGACGTACACCTGATGAACAACGAGTGGCGCGCTGGGGTGTTCAACCTGACCAATGCCGCCGCTGAGGTCGTGAAGGTCGGGGTCAAGGTGACGGGCCTGCCCGGCGGCGACAATCCCGGCTACCTCACCGTGCATGAGGTGCTGACCGTCGGCACCCGGCGCTTCGTGCCGGTCTCGGCGGCCCTGCCCGTGGTGGCCCGGGAAGGCGACCGCTACCCCGTTACCATTCCGGCCGGGATGACGCGCCAGGTCTGGCTCAGCTTCAAACCGGACAACCTGCCCGCCCAGACGCATACGGGGCAGATCGAGATCACCCCGCCGACCGGCCCCATGCAGACGCTGGCCCTGCGGCTGGTCGTCTACCCGTTGCGCTTCCCGGACCAGACGACGCTCCTTCTCGGCGGCTGGGACTACACCGACGCCGATAGCATGTACGGGATTACCGTCCAGAACAAAGCTGCCGTGGTGACGCATCTCAAGGAACACTACGTCAACACGCCTTGGGCCGGCGGCGGCGTCATGTGGTCGGTGCAGGTGGATGAGCAGGGGCAGATCAAGCAGCCCGCTGATACCAGCCGTTTCGACCGTTGGGTCAAGCTCTGGCCTGAAGCCAAGCGCTACATGGTGTTCCTGATGGCGGGCGATAGCTTCGCCGGAGCCAAGATGGGTACGCCGCAGTTCGACCTCGCCGTCGGCAATTGGTCCCGCTTCTGGGCGCAGCACATGCGCGACCTGGGGCTGAACCCGGCGCAACTGGGGGTGCTGATCTACGATGAGCCCGGCGCCAAGAAGCAATACGACCTC
Organism: uncultured Victivallales bacterium; assembly: GCA_903834675.1. The sequence continues at coordinate 6,412 of CAILKC010000071.1, forward strand.
ATCGTGGCCTGGGCCAAGGCGATCGAGGCGGCGGCGCCGGAGATCGTGACCTGGGAAGACCCCCAACCCACCGAGTTCGTCGATGCACCCGTGATGTTCGCCGCCGTGGATGAAATCTGCCCCTACCGCAACCCCTTCCTGGCGCGTGAGCCGCTCTACCGCGAGATGTTCTTCACGGCCCAGAAACAGGGCAAGACGCTCTGGTTCTACAATGCCGACGGCCCGGCGCGCACCTTCGACCCCTTCTCTTTCTACCTCGTGCAGGAGTGGCAGGCCTTCGCCATCAACGCCAAAGGCTCGCATTTCTGGGCCTTCGGCGATAGCGGTGGCGTCTCGTGCTGGAACGAGTACCCGGCCAAGGGCTCCGGCCCCTACTGCCCGTCGTACCTGGATGAAACCAGCGTGACGACGTCCAAGTACATGGAGGCGATCCGCGAGGGGGTGCAGGACTTCGAGTACCTGACCCTGTTGCAGAAGCGCGTGGCGGAGCTGGAAGCCCAGGGCGGCAAGCAGCCCGAACTCGCGGCGGCCAAAGCGCTGCTGGTGAGCGGTCCGCAACGGGTGCTCGCCGGGGAGAAGGGCGCCAATTACCGCTGGGACGAGGCCAAAGACCGCACCGTGCAGGACCAGGTGCGTATCGAGGTGCTCAAAACGCTGGTGGCGCTGGCAAAGCCGTGACCCCCGGCCGCCGGTGCATCCGACCTGAAGACGGCAACAACCCTATCCCCCGCGTCCGGCCCTGGAGCCCGCGATGCCAAGGACCCGCAGGGGCCTGGTTCGCGGTATCTTGAGCCAGACGCGGAGGCAGGGGATACGGCGGAGACCGCCGGCTCCAGGGGATTGCGTTATCGTGCGCTGTGCGGCCTGGAGCCCGCGATGCCAAGGACCCGCAGGGGCCTGGTTCGCGGTATCCCCCGTCCCC
>CAILKC010000072.1 GCA_903834675.1 uncultured Victivallales bacterium
AAAGAGGCGGGTAAAGGCACGGGACTTGGGCTCGCGACGGTGCATGGGATCGTGACCCAGCATGGTGGCCACATCGAGGTCATGAGCGCACCGGGCCGTGGCACCACGGTGACGGTGTATCTGCCGCGGACCGCGGCGGTCGCCGTGGCGGCGCCGGCGGTGCCCGCCGGGGCAGACGCCAAGGCCCCTGGGGACGGCGTTCCGGTCACCGTGCTGGTAGTGGAGGACGCCGAGGATGTGCGCACCTTCGTCTGCCGGGTGCTGCCGCCGCAGGGGTTTCGGGTCCTTTCGGCGGCCACCCCGGCCGAGGCGTTTCGGATCGTGCGGGACGCTCCGCTTCCCATCAGCGCCCTGCTTACCGACGTCATTATGCCTGGCCTCAATGGCCGGGAGCTGTATCGTCGGCTGCTGTCGACCCGGCCGGGGCTGAAGGTGCTTTACATGTCCGGCTACCCGGCGGACGTGATCGCGAGTCAAGGGGTGCTTGATCCCGGGGTGCATTTCATCGCCAAGCCCTTCGAGATCAAGGACCTGGTTGCCGCACTGCGGGAGGTGCTTAAGGCGTGAGGCGTCCCCGCCGCGCCTGGCCCGGGCCGGTCGACAGCGGACCTTGGTCGAGGGGGCGTGGATCGTGGTGATGGCGTAAAGCTGAAGAGGATCCAGCGGTATGAGCAGCAACAACTCCGCGCTGCCGTTGCGCGAGTCCAGAGCCTGGGCGCCCCGAAGCGCGATCGCGCCAGAGACCAGCGCGCCGACGGCGGACGCCTTCGTGGCACGCTCCAACGGCAGCGCCGGCTGCTACGGCGGTTGGGACCTGGTCTTTGCGGCCCCCAGCACGCCTTGGGTGACCGTGCGCGTGGTGGCGCAGCCGGATGGCCTTGAGCGCGGCCTGGACTCACTGCGGGCGGCGTTGTTCTGGAACGAGGACACCGCCTACTCGACCCTGCGTTGGGAACCGGTGCTGGCGCTGGGCGAGACGGCGGCGGGGGTCGTCTTCGAAGGCCGGGCGCCTGTCCCACCCGGCGCGCACAGCCTGGTGGTACGGCTGCTGCTGTGCTGGTCGGCGCGCGGTTCGGTGACCTGGCGGGAGGCGAGCGCGCAAGGCACCGCGGCGCCGCCGCCGCGGCGTTGGCGCCTAGCCGCGGGCGCCGGACCGCTGCCAGGGGGGCCGCGGACGCTGGCCACGAACACGGAAGCCTACCTCGGGTTCTGCCGGGAGGCGGCGGCCAAGCAGGCTGACCTGCTCTGCCTACCCGAGGTGATGCTAAGCACGGGGCTGCCGAGCACTCCCGAAGCGATCCTGGCGCAGGCGATTTCGATTCCGGGCCCGGAGACGGAGCCCTTCCAGGCGTTCTGCCGGGAGAACCGGATGGTGTTGTGTTTCTCGGCCTGGGAGAAACAGGCCGAATTGGTGCATAACACCGCCTTCATCATCGGTCGCGATGGAAACCTGGCAGGCACCTACCGCAAAGTGCATCTGGCCAGCCCGCTCGAACCCTGGTGGGGGGTCACCCCGGGTCATGACATCCCCGTGTACGAGGTGGAGGGCGCCCGCATCGGCATGAACATCTGCATGGACTCGTCGGTTGAGGAATCGGCTCGAGTGCCGGGCGTGCTTGGAGCCGAGATACTCTGCATGCCCATCATGGGCGACCACCGTGCCGTCACGGGCTGGACCGGCGGCCCGAGTGACTGGGATGTGGACCGCTGGCGGGCCATTCAGCAGGTCCGCGCCATGGACAACCAGGTGTGGATGGTCATCAGCGTCAATGGTGGGCCGGGCACCTGCATCGTCTCGCCGACCGGCGAGGTCGTCGACATGCTGCAGGGGCGGCGGCGAGTGGTGCTGGCCGACATCGACCTTGCCGAGCCGCCGCGAAGCTGGCTATGGGCGACGTTCCGCAACGTGACCCCGTGGGTCCGGCGCACCCCGGCCTACGGGCCACTTCTAGGCGAAGGACAGATCCTGGGGTGAGGCACGGACGTCAGGTTCGATGGCGTCTGGATGGCCATGAATGTATGGTGTCGCGCAAGGTTCGGAGCACAGGCCATGGGGTGGGCGATAGCCGCACCCTTGACAGACAAAGGAAAGGGGCGACAGATGCGGGTCAATACGAGGTCCAGGGTGAACCGTAGCCGCAGTTTCACCCTGATCGAACTGCTGGTGGTCATCGCGATCATTGCCATCCTGGCAGCCATGCTTCTGCCCGCCTTGAGCAAGGCCCGCGAGAAGGCGCGCCAAGCCAGTTGCCAGGGCAACCTGAAGCAGCTCGGGTTGGCCGGCCTGATGTATGCGGATGACTACGCTGAGTACTTCGTGGCCGGCCTGGCAGACTCACCAGGAGCCGGTCCCGGGCCAGTCGGCCGCACGACGTCCTTCAACGGCTACAAGATGAACCTGGACCAGCTCTACGCCTACTGCCAGGTCCTGGAGGTGTTCTTCTGCCCAAGTTTCGCGTCCACCGTCGGCTACTGCGATGCCTACGGCTGCAATCAGACCCTCAGCACGGACCAGCGTGCCCCCTCCCCGAACCAGGCCCCGGTCACGGTGGGGAAAGTCGGGAACCCCGCTGAGACGGTGTTTGCCCTCGATGCCGGTCCTTACATGGTCGCGGCCAGCAACCTCACCGGCCCGACCGGCAGTTTCTGGTACGTTCCCGGTACCGCGATGGGACGCGACCCCGCAGGCCTCTCGCCGGCGCTGACCGGCACGCGGGCCACCGACTTCATCAGCGGTCGGCACAACCAAGGCGTCAACATCACCTACGCCGATGGCCATGTCGCCTGGCTGCACGGTGGCGTGATCTACGGCAATCGCGCCACCTTCCTCAGCATCAAGTGACTCCGAACCCTGGGATCGACGACCTCGCAACCAGCTGCCCGTCAAGGTGCTCCTGGTGCGGTTCGTCGGGCCGCTTCTGGGCGATTTTGGGGTGGGGCTGGGGTCGGCTCGGGGGATGTGCCAGAGAGCGACGCCGGGCTTGACGCGTGCCCTGAGGCCGCGGCAGAGCGGGCGGGTGGGACGGGTGGGTTTGTGTCTTGAATGAGTCCCCTGCGGCTGATGGAGATGCGGATGTTGTTCATGCCGGTACGTTTCGGGCTGCTCGGCGCCAGTTTGGCCACGCTGGCCGTGGCCGCGGCCCCGCTCGAGAAGCGAGTGCTGTTGTTGGCAGGGAGCAACGACAGCTTCACGGCCCGCGGCCTGACGGCCTTGGGCGTACCCTTCGAACGGCGCTCCCCGGCGGACTACGCCCGGAGCTCACCTTTCCGTCATGACCTCATCATCTGGGGCCTGGACGAGTCCCGCGCCGAGCTGGCGCGGGACCCCGAGTCCGTCGCTGCTTTTCTCGCTGCCGGCGGCGTGCTGTTGTGCTTCCGATCCAGTGACGAAGAGGCCTGGCTGCCTTCACCCCTGCGCCGCGACAAGGCCTACCAATTCGGGCGTATTCTGTCCCCTGAGCATGCCGTGTTCACGACCCCACACCGCCTCGGCGAGGCCGATCTTCGCGCCGTCCACGGCGGCAGCATCTACCGCGCTTTCCTGAGCCCGGGCACGGGTTGGGTACCTCTGCTCAGCGGCGGCGCGCCGCAGGACTGGGACAAGACCCCCGAAGCCGCGTCTGGCCAGGAGCACTTCGGTCTGCTCGAGTTGCCGCTGGGCAGCGGGCGCCTGATCATGCTGCAGATGATCCCGGAGTATCACTGGTTCAATGATTGTAAGGGTGACCGGGCCAGCGCGGGGGCGCGTTTCTTCGAGAACCTGATTACCTATGCCCTCGCCTGTGCCACCCCCCAGGCCGCGTCCCGGCTCGAGCCCGCGCTTCCGGCCGCCTTCGTTCAGGACCTTGATACCTTCATGGTGAAGCCCTGCGGCTTCGCCCCGGACCGCCCCCCTGCCCTCGACTGGACCGTGACCGCCAAAGGCCCCTACCAGGCCGCCCCTGACCGACGCGGCATCTGGACGGTCAGCCACGCCGATGTTCCCAGTATTCTCGGCAACGCCTGCGAACTCACCCGTGAATTTCGCCGGCCGGCAGAGCGCGGCAACACGACCCTGAGCTGGTACTACAGCGACACCTATTGCGGCGGCACCGAACGGATTCTCGGCGGCGCGGATCATGGCAAAGCAGCCTTCGCCAACGAGCGTAAAGCGTACCGTTTCGCCCAGGTTCTGGTCAACGGTCTCCTGGTCTGGGAACAGGACACCCACGGGCGCAATCCGCAGCCCGCGAGTCGGCGCTTTTACAATGTGGACATCGCCGCGGCGCTCAAGGCGAAAGAGGGCGACACCTACCGGGTGACGTTGCGGGTGGAGGACCGCCTCGGCAGCGCTGACAAGCCCTTCGCGGTCGACGTCTTCTGGGGCGCCATCGGTCTGCTGGAAGGGGTGGCGCGCGTGACCGCCACGCAACTCAGCGGTCAGACGGTCTTAGCGCTTGCGCCTGGGCAGAGCGTGTCGTGGCAGCCCGACCGACGCGCGGGCCAGGCGCGACTCGCGGTGCGTCTGCAAGACCGCCCGCAGGACCGCCCGGAGCTGGTGCTTTCGGTCGCCGGAAGCCCCCGGCAGCGCTGGCTTCTGAGCGCCGATGACCAGGGCTGGTACTGGGCCGTTTCAGAGCCTCTCGACCTGCCCGCCAATCCGTCTCTCAGTCTGGCCCTCGAGGGGGCCGCTGGCTCCGTCTGTCCCCTCCGCGAACTGGCTTTGATCCCCCTGTCGGTCACGGCGGCTCCCCTTGCGCTCGAGGCGCCCGTGCCTCTCGCGGTGCCGCACCGCGTGGCGCTGACGGTGCCCGAGAGCGCGGGCCTGGCTCGGACGGCAGAAGTGGCAACCCAAGGCATTCCGTTTGCGCCGGGGGCGTTGCCTGCCGCCGCCGCCCTGAGCTGCACCGACCAGGCCGGCACGGCAGTGCCCTGCCAGGCCGCGCCGCTGGTGCTCTGGCCCGATGGCAGTGTGAAGGTGGCGCTGGTCAGTGTGCCGGTCACGGTCGAAGCGAACCGCCGCGCCGTCTATCACCTGGATCAGGCGCCAGGCCAGACGCCGCCGACTGGGCAGCTTACCGTCCGCGAACAGGGCGATGAGCTGGTCATCGACACCGGCGTGATCAGCGCCACGGTGAGCCGCACCCACGGCCGCCTGGTCGAGAGTGTCCGGCGGCACGATGGCCGCGAACTCAAGCGCGCCGACCAGGTCTGGGACCTCGCGCTCGAGGACGAGACCGGACGCGTCGTACGCAGCGGCGGACCGACCGTCACGGCGCTCGAGTTCGCCGACCGCGGACCCTTACGGCTGCTCCTGGTCCGCAAGGGCTCCCTGGCGGACGCCGCCGGGAACTGGATCGACTACCGGTTGCAGCTTGAGGCCACGGCCGGCTCGGAGGCGCTGCGCTGCGAGACCCTCATCGTCAACCGCGAGGCCGGAGCCGGCGTCTTTCTGCGGCGCTGGTCGATGAACCTGGCAGGGCTGGCTACGGCGCCAGGGCGGGTCTGGCTGGGAAACGACGAGTCGGCGCCGCTCTCGCCGGGCGCGGTGCTCTACCAGCATCGGGAGGACCGCCTAACCTGGACCGGCAAGCAGGGCGCCCGCGAGTGGGCCACGGGCAGCAGCCCGGGCTTCTTGCGTTCGGGCGGCATTGCCTTCGGCCCGCGCTGGTTCTGGCAGCGCTTCCCGCAGTGCCTGCGCTTCGAGGAAACGGGACTGCGGTACGACCTCATCTCCGCGCCCTACGACGAGCGCGACCTGCCCCGGCGCTGGCAGCAGCGTCTGGCCAAGACCACAGATCGCTACGAGGTGGGCGGCGTCGGGTACCCGCAGAGCCCCGGCAAGATGGGCCTGTTCCGCCTGGCGGCTGGGGAGGCGTTACATCAGGAAGTGCTCTTTGCGTTCGACGGCGCGACCGACACGGCCGAGGTGCGGCCCGCCCTGGCGCCGCTGCTCGCTCGCCTGCGGGCCGTGCCTGACCCCGCCTACACCAGCTCAACCGCCGTCTTTGGCGAGTTTCAGCCTGCCGATGGGCTCTTCGGACACTACGAGACGAGCGTGGAGGCCGCCTACAAGGGCTACCAGGCCAAACGGCAGTCCCGCCGCGAGTACGGCTTCGAGAACTATGGCGACGATACCTTCGAGTGGGGCTACGGGCCAAGCTACACCTATTGGAGCAACAGCGAGTACGACCACCACCACGCCTTCCTGCTGCAATACCTGCGCAGCGGCGACCCACGCTGGTGGGAAGTGGCCGAAGAGCAGTCCCGGCAGTACCGCGATGTGGTCATCGTGCATGCCGGCACCGCGGAGATCAAGGGCGGCCCGCGTCACCACAATGCCACGGCCCTGTGGATGCCGCAGCACGAGGAGCAGTTCTGGGTGGCTGACCACACCGCCTCGGGCGCCAGTTGCGGTCACAGTTGGGCCGAGGGCATGGTCGAGTACTGGCTGCTGACCGGCGACCCGTGGTCCGGCGAAGTCGTCCGCGATCTGGCGGATTGGTACTGCAACCGAGTTGAGAACAACGACTTCGGGGCCGGCGGACAGGAACGCGGTCCCGGCTGGGCGTTGATCGCCATCAGCGGTTTGACGGCGACCTTGCGGACTGAGCGCCTCCTGCGGGTCGGCAGCACCGTGGCCGAATGGATCGAGACCTGGCAAGACCCCCTGCGCGGCGTGATCTCCGTAGCCATTTCCGAACAGCCCAGTTACGAAGGCGGTTCCGTCTTCATGCATGGTATCGTGGGTCGGGCTCTGGGGCGCTGGGCGGAGGTCTCCGGCGACCCACGCGCCCGCCTGGCCTGCATCGGCATCGCCGAATGGCTGACCACCGAGCCCATGGGCGCCAGAGGCACCTTCTGGTACAAGCAGAGCCCGCAAAATAGCCGCAGTTACAGCCCGGACGGCCAGTGCCTCACCGCGTTGACCTACGCCCAGCGTTTCAGCGGCGACCCCTGGTTCGGTGAGGTGGCGTTGGCGTTGTACCGGCAGACGGGCGCGTCGACTCGCTCGATGAGCTGGTACCCGCAAGCCCTGGCCCACCTGGCGCCGCTGATCACCCCCGCCGAGGTGATCCTGGAAGCCGAGTCCGTCACCGTGGCCCCGGGGGCGCCGCGAACCCTCGACCTGCGCGTGCGGAACACCTCGGCAAAGCCCGTGCGGGCCGCAGTCCGGGCCCAGGCGCCGGCGCCGTTCACCCTCGAATCGGGGGCGCCCGTCATGATTGCCGCGGGCGAGACGAGGGCACTCGCCGCCAGCCTCGGCACGCGCTTGCCGACGGGACGGGCGCGCCTGCCGGTCACGGTGGATCTGACGCTTGCCGACGGGACGACCAAGACAGCGGTCGTCAGCGTCGAGGCACGGGCCATGGACCGGCTGGTCGAACTCTGGCTGGCCGCCGAACTGGCGGCCGTGACCCCACCGATGGTGCGCGAAACCCTCGATGGCAAGCCTTGTCTGCACACCCCACGCACGCCACAAACCGTGCTCAAACCGCGACCGCAGGACCCGCCGGAGGGCGGCTTGGCACAGTTCGAATTCGAGCTGCCTGTGGCCGGGCGCTACGCCTTTACGGCCGAGGTCTGGTGGCTCGACGAGCAGGGCAATTCGCTCTTTCTAAGCGTGGATGGCGGCCCCGACCAGTCTTTTGGCAACGCGGGCGCCATGAACCGCTGGATCCGCCTCGAGGCCACGCTGACCGACCTGGCCGCGGGCCGGCACACGCTGCGGCTTCGCACCCGAGAGGACGGGGCGCGTTTGGCCGGAGTCATGATCGAGCGCCGACCCGCGCCCTGAGACCAGACCTCAAACCCCATCACCGACGGAGTCAGCCTCCATGATCAGCCAGGTTCTCGACCAGGAACAAATCCAGCGCATTCAGGCCGCCTCTCTGCGCATTCTCGAGCGTACCGGCATCGAGTTGCCGCACCCTGATATGTTGCAGCGCTTTGCGGCTGCGGGAGCCAGCGTGGACCTGGCCCGACAGCGCGTGCGTATCCCGCCCGAGCTGGTGGAGCGCTGCATCCGTCAGGCGGGCAAGTCGTTCACTCTCTACGGCCGGGACCGGTCCAGGACGGCTCGCTTCGGCCAGGGCTTCCGCAACTACAACAGCATCGCCGGCGAGGCGAGTTGGGTGGATCACGTCGGCGGCCCGCGGCGCTTCGCGACGCTGGCTGATGTGGCGACGGCGGCGCGCTTCGCCGACGCCATGGAGCACATCAACGTGGTCGGGGCCATGGCGGATCCCTACGAGCTGCCGGCGCAGGGGCGCTGTGTCGAGGTCCTGGCCACGCTGGTCCGCAATACCACCAAGCCGGTCACGTTCTGGTATCATGACCGGGCCTCGGCCCGCTTCCTCAACGATCTCCAGATCGCCCTGCGCGGCGACGAGGCGCGGGCCGCCCAGTACCCGCTCTGCTACCCGTTCCTGGAGCCCATCAGCCCCCTGCGCTTTCCGTTCAACGGGGTTGATCTGCTGTACGAGACCGCCCGACTCAACCTACCCGTGCCTATCGGCCCCATGGCCCAGATGGGTCTCTCGGCCCCGATGAGCCTGGCCGGCACCATGGCCATTGAGAACGCCGAGATTCTGGCGGGTGTCTGCATCACGCAGCTCATCCGGCCCGGCCTGCCCGTGTGCTATGGCGGCATCTGCCACGCCTTCGACATGCGGACCACCCAGCTGATCTTCGCGGGCCCGGAACAGGCCATCTTCGGCGTCGCCATGACCCAGATGGGTAAGTCCTACGGCCTGCCGGTCTACATCAATGTCGGCCTGACCGACTCGAAGCGGCCGGATGCGCAGGCCGGACTCGAAGCCGGCGTCACCCTCGCCCTCGGCGCGGCGGCCGGTGCCGACATCTTTGGCCACCTGGGAATCTGCGGCGTCGACCAGGCCACCTCACTCGACATGCTGGTGTTGCAGCACGAGGTCATCTCCTATGTCGAAAGCGTCCTGCGCGACACCGCCTTCAGTGACGAGGAACTCGGGCTGGACCTGCTTGATGAACTCGGTCCGGGCGGCACCTTCATCGATCAGGAGCATACGGTGCGGCACCTGCGCCGGCAATTGTGGTTTCCGACCCTGCTCGACCGCGAGTTCTACCAGGCCTGGAAAGACGCCGGCGCCGCCTCGGCCGAGGACCGTTGCCGCCAGCGCAAAGAAGACATCCTGGCCAACCACCACCCCGAACCGCTGCCGGACGAGGTCGAGAAAGGCATCGCCGAGGTCGTGGCCGCGGCGCACCGACACTTGCGGGCCTAGGAGGTCGCATGGCCTTGAAAAGAACGCCTCGGATCGGCTTCGCGGAGCCTTGCAAGAGGCCTAAGGCGTGCCATAGTACGGCCCTTGTGTGTTGGTCGGTTATGGAACCTACAGCGCAGGAGATCGCCATATGTCACTGCATCCGAGTCTGAAGACCGCGGGCGCCACGGGCGAAAAGCGGAATGTCCTGAAGCGTTTTGAGCGGGTGGACATCCTGCGCGCCGACGGACGCTACAAGGACGGCCAGAAGGTCTGGGGCCTGCCCAAGACCAAGTCCGTACCGTAAGCGGTTCCGGCTTCTATTCTCTCGCCGCTCAACGACCGTCGAAGCGCAGCTTTGGCGGTCGTTCTGTTTTTCGGGAGCCCCCCGCCGCCCACGACCGCGTGGGCAGTGGCCGCGGGCCGCGGCCGCTCCATTCTCCGGAGAGCGCCGACCGGCGGGTCGGCTCTGGCCGCGGGCCGCGGCCGCTCCATTCATCCGGGAACGCCGACCGGCGGGTCGGCTGCCCCTCAGCCCTACTCTTCGATGACCATGCCACGGCTGCTCAGGAAACCGCCGAACTCGCGGTCCACGAAGCAGATGTGCTTCGTCAGCCAATTCATAAGCAAGGTATTGATCGAGTCCGCCAGCGCCTTGGTTACCCCCTCCTCTTCGAGATCGTCGTGGAAGGTGCGCAGCAACTGCCGGAAATGCTCGTGCTGGATCTTCTGTTCGGCCAGCCCCGGATAGGCAGTAGCGGCCATGTGCTTCTCTTCGGTCGAGAAGTGCAGGTGCGTGTAGTCGACCAGAAAGTCAAGCGTCGCCATGACCTCCGTCTCGCCCTGCCGCTTGGCAATGGCGATCGACAGGTCATTGAGATGCCGGATCAGGGCCTTGTGCTGCTCGTCGACCATGGGCACCCCGACGGCCAGGGCACGGGTCCACTCCAGGTTTGCCATCTTCTGCGCTCCTGCGTTAGATCACTAGAAGAACTCGCGCCACAAGCCCCACAGGCAAAGGCCCAGCAGGGCGATGGCGGCGATCAACAGCTTGAAGCGTATCCCCTCGGCGCGGTGGCCCACGGCCTGGTTGGATGGTAGAAGCCGGGTGCTGTTGGCGCCAAGCAGAACGGCGAGTTTCTTGGTCTCGCGTCGGCGAGGCCTTTGGGGAGCTGCTTTCACGGTTTTCTCATGCACCTATATCAAGCGGCGTCCCGAATCGCGACGCCGGAAAGTTTTACGCGTGGCAGTCCATTTCCTCACAGGGCCAGCGCCAGGCGCAGGCCGACCGACAGCACCACGGCAGCCAACAACATCCCGGCAATGATCGGCCAGAACAGCCCGATGCCCGCCCGGCTGAGATCTCCGAACCCAAGATCCGCCAGGTGCAGACGCGGACCCTTCGAAGCGCCGACGTCCAGGCGCTGGAACACGGTCAGTTCGACGTGGGCATCGTGCAGGTCCTGTTTCATCCGGCGCAACTGGTCCAGGGAGGGATCGGCGGGCTGTTCGACGTCAATGCTGGCCACGGCCTGCCGGCGGTGCGACAGGGTGCGCATCATCTCCTCGGTCTCGCTGCGCCGCTTCTCGAGGACCTGGATGGCGCGGTCAATATCGACGAGCACTTCGCCGCGGCGGCGGCAGACCTCGACCCAACTCTGGGAGACGGACTCGCGTTTGAGTTCCTGTTCCTCGCGACTCACCAATTCGTTGAGGCTCTGTTCAGCCGGACGCTCGACGGCGGCCGCGGCACGGGGCTCCGTCGGTGAGAAACTCCGCGTCGTCACCAGTCGGCTTGTGAGGGTATTCTTCGCCATGCTCTCTGCCGTGCCGGGTTCACCGGCTTTTTCGCGGGGCGGGTGTGGGGGTTGGCTGCAGTTTTGCCAGCGGCGGAATCCGCAATTTCATCCCCAGTTTCAGGTCCGCCTTGTCGCCCAAGAGGTCACGGTTGGCCTGCCGCAATTGGGGCCAGTGGATCGTGTCGCCATAGTAGCGCCTCGACAGATTGCTGAGGGTATCGCCTGCGGCGACCACGTGGTAGCGGACCGCGCTGGGCGCGGCCGGAACCGCCGGGAGAGTCGGCTTGGACACGGCCGGCGAAACAGCGGGCGGGGGAACAGCCAGCACGGGGGCGACGGAGGAAGTCGGCGCGCGGCCCGGAAGCGGCGTCTCCGACGCCACCGGCGGCGCGAGCGGAGCGGCAGCTGGCGGTGGGCTGGCGGCCGGCGGCACCAGAGTGGAGTCGATGACGGGCTCGTTCGCACGGGCTCGCAGGTCCTCGTTGGCAGCCGTGAGTTCCTGCACGCGGGCCAACAGCGCCAACTCACGCACCGAGGGGCCCGCCGACTCGGGCAGCAGCGGGGCCGTGCCGCCCTGGTTGATGGCCGCATACACCGCCGCCTGCTGCAGGCGCTGGATCAACTTCTGCTCCGCCCTCTGCAGCCAGCTCTTGACCGCCTCGGCGTTGGCATCGTCGGAGCGCATCTCGAGGAAGCGCCGGTAGTGGTACACCGCGGTCAGGGGGTCGTCGAGGGTTTCGTCGTAGATCAGCGCCAGTTGCAGATGAGCCTGGGCGGACTGCGGGCTGAGGCGGAGACAGGTCTCGAAGGCTTTGACCGCCTCGTCGTGCTTCTTCTCTTCGCGCAGCTTCGTACCGCGGATGTAGTAGATATTGCGCTCGTCAACCAACGACTCACGGCTGCAGCCGCACAGGCAGACCAAGGCGGCCAGCGCTGCCAAGCCGACCAGCGTCTTCACGGTAATGCGCCAGGATGAAATCATGGAAGGGGTGGGCTCCGCCTGTCAGAGGGCGCCGACGGCCTGTAACCAGAGATGGGCGATGAACGCATGCCCAGCCTGGGTCGGATGCACGCCATCCGCCGCCCAAAAGGCAGGCTCTCGGCGCGCTGCGGCCGCGGCAAAAAGCCCATCCAAGGGGATGTAGAGGGCGCCAAATTCGCGGGCTAGATCGCGCACGGCGGCGATCTTCGGGTCCAGGTCCTCGCGCCAGCCCTTACGATCCTCTGGATGCGGCAGCACAAAGGGCTCCAGCAGGATCAGCCGGGCCCCGGATTGAGAGCGGGTGCGCAGCAGGATGTCACGGTAACCGGCGGCATAGTCCGCCGTCGAGGTCGGGTCATTGCGGTCGTAATGCCGCCAGGTGTCGTTGATCCCAATCATGATGGAGATCCAGTCGGGCTTCAGGTCCAGACAGTCCGGCTGCCAGCGCGCCTGCAAGTCCCGTACCCGGTTGCCGCTGATGCCGCGGTTGAGGAAGCGCACCTGGAGCTCGGGGTGCAACATGCCAAACCAGGCCGCTACCAGGTTGCTGTAGCCGCCCCCGAGGAGCGCGTTATTGTCGCGCGACCGCCCCGCGTCGGTGATGCTGTCGCCCTGGAAAAGGACCGTCTGTCCGGCTGTGATCAACGGACTGCCCATACGTCTCTCCTTCGCCGTCTCCTGCCACCCAAGACACCGGTGCCGCGTCGGCCCGCTGGATACCGCCGGAAGACACCCCCGCGTGAATCGTTCAATATAGTGCGCCCAGCGGCGAGACAGGGGGGCGGCAGCGGCGCGGGCACGTCATTTTTCGACCTGTGCAATAAGGATGGGCCGTGGTATTCAGCCCCAAGGGGGCGTTTCGGGCGCCCAGGGCAACGCCCTGGGTACCCGTCCACAGCCAAGATTGAGCCCTGAAGGGGCGGACCATGCGACCTCGGTGCGAAGGTAGGGTAGATGGCTCGCCCCTACAGGGCTCAAACCCATAACCATTCCATTCCCAGGGCGTTGCCCTGGGCTGGTATGGCAGCGCGCCTTCAGCGCTTCAGACGGACTCTCTTATTGCACAGGTCGTCATTTTTTCCTGAGGCTCTACTCGGACCCGCAGATCGACTGCCCTGGCCACCAGCCAGCCTTGATTTCCGCGCTCTCGGGTCTAGGCTAAGCCGGTCACGGCGCCTTGGCGTACGGGTCGCGGAGCGGCCCACAAGCAGACGGGAGAGCGTCATGGGATACCTCATTCAGGCCGAGTACGAGCAGCGCCTCGAACAGGTGCGCGGACTTCTGCGGGCAAAGAACCTCGACCTCGCTCTGGTCTACTACGACGAGTTCAACATCGGCAACGGCTGGTATCTGACAGGCTGGTGTCCGCAGTTTGAGAGCGGCGCGGTGCTGGTGCCGCGGACCGGTGCTCCGATGATTCTGGGCGGTCCGGAGAGCGAACCGTTTGCTAAGCTCGACAGCGCCATCACCGAGACGCGGAATTTTCCGGTGTTCATGGTTCCTGATGAAGAGTATCCCAACGCGGTCATCAGCGACTTCCCGAAGCTGTTTGCCGAGCTCAACGCCAAGCTTGGCGCGATCCGGCGAGTGGGGTTGGTGGGAGCCGGTCGCATGCCGGCGGCGTGCTACCGCCAGATTGCCGAGGGCTTCAAGGGCGTGGAGATGGTCGACCTCACCGACGACTTTGTGCCGTTGCGCTATGCCAAGTCGGACTGGGAGCGGCAGCAGATCCGGGCTGCATTCCGGCTGGCCGACCGCTGCTGGGAGGCCATGAAGGGAGAGGTCGCGGCGGGCGTCTCGGAGATCGAGGTGGCGGCGGCCGGTGAGTATGCCGCGCGCTGCCGCGGCGCCAGCGGTTTCGGCTTCACCGCCATCGTCGGCAGCGGCCCGCGCGCCAATGCAGTGGTGCCCACGGCAAGCTCCAAGAAGCTGGCCGCCGGCGAGCTGGTGATGATCGGCATGGCGCCCAAGGTCAATGGTTATGCGGGTGTCATGGGCGATGTACTGCCGGTGTCGGGGCGCTACAGCAGCCGCCAGAAAGAGTGCGTAAAGTACCTTAAGGAGGCCTTTGCGCTGACCCGGGAGCAACTGGTTCCGGGCCGGATCGGCAAGGAGATCGACGCGCCAGCGCGGGCCTATTTCATCAAGCAGGGCCTGATGCGCTACCTGGTCTGCCCGTTTGTGCATACTATCGGCCTGCACGAGGCGGAGTCGCCCTTCTTCGGTCCACAGAGCAAGGATGTGCTCAAGCCCGGCATGACCGTGTGCGTGGACGTGAGCTTCTTCGGACACCCGGAGTTCAACGGGGTACGCATCGAAACCGGCTACGAGATCACGGCCAAGGGCGCCATTCCGCTGAGTCCAAAGATGGACGCGCGGCTGGGGGGATGAGACGCATGAAGAGCCTAGAGCGCCCCCAGATCGACGTCCTGTTCGGCATTGACATGGAGACCGACGTCGGCTCGTTCACGGCCAACTACGAGGGCGTCAAGCACGGCACGCCGCGGTTGCTGGAGCTGTTTGCCCGGCGTGGCATCAAGGCCACCTTCTACTGGACGGGCCATGCGGCCGAGAACAACGCCGAGATGGTGCGGAAGGTGCGCGCCGCGGGCCATGAGACCGGCTGTCACAGCCTGGTGCATGAGACCCTCGGCGACCCCATCTTTCCGCTGCCCAACAACTGGCCGGTGCTGCCGAGTGAGGTGGAAGGCCGGATCACCGAGGCGACGCGGCTGGTGCAGAAGTGCGCCGGGGTGCGCCCGGTCAGCTTCCGCTGCCCGCGGCTGTGGGGCAGCACCAAGGTGGTGAATGTCCTGGAGCAGCTCGGTTACGAGTCGGATGCCTCGCTGCCGCTGTACTACTACCGGACGATGTTCGCGCCCTATCATCCCTCGGCGCGAGACTGGACCAAGCCCGGCAGACTGAAGCTGGTGGAGATTCCGAACTTCTGCGATCTGAGCATGGTCAGCCAGGACCCCGAGTACGAGCGCGACCGCGATCAGTGGCCGCTGTTCCGCACCAAGGGCGCCGCGGCGCTGCTGGCCAAGGTCGATGCGTTCAGCGCCTACGTACGCGAGCGCCAGGTCCGGCCGGTGCTGTGTTTCTACTTCCATCCTTGGGAGTTCCAGGAGATGCCGCAGGGCTGGATCGACTTCGGCGAAGCGCGGGTGAAGCCGCAGTCGTTTATTGTCAAGAACTGCGGCGCCAAGGCCCTGGCGCAGTTTGACCGGCTCTGCGCCGGGCTGGAGAAACGCGGGGCGCGCTTTGCCACCGCCAAGGAGATTGCGGATGAGTACCGCTAAGCCGCCGAGCGCCGAGAGCGCGGCGGGATTGATGGTAGGCAGCCACCCGAAAGCGCTGGCCCTGGCGCATTTTCCCACCACCCAGCAGGCCGTGGTCTGGCGCAACTGGGAGATGGTTCCCGTCGAACGCCTGGCAACGCTGCTGGAGACCACCTCAGAGAACATCCTGGAGCTGGCTCGCGAGTTGGGACTGCGCCTGCCGCCGCACGTCATCCCCGAGTGGCTGCCGCGGGGCTATGTGACCCTGATTCGGGCCAACTGGCACCTGCTCAACTACGACCAGTTGCGGCAGTTGCTGGGCTGGTCCGAGGCGAAGCTCGCCTACACCCTGCGTGAGGATGACTTTCTGTGGATCAAGCTGGGCCAGCTCAAGCCCGACGCGCCGCGGGTCACCTATCGGCCACTGAGCGCGGACGAGCAGCGGCGCACGGCGGCGCTGAAGGCGGTGATCGAACGCGAGTTCCCCGATCTGCAGCAGCCCGACGGGGAGCCGCCGTTCGGCTTCCTCAAGGCCTTCGCAGCGCCGCCGGCCAGGCCAGCGGCCAAGGCCCCGGCGGCGGTGGCATCGCCCTTTGGGCTGCGGCTGATCTATTCGTATTCCGCGCTCTACGGGGATCCGCTGATATCGCCGGATCTGGACCCCTTTCCCGATGGGCTGCTGGCCAAGTTGGCGGACATCGGCGTGAACGGGGTTTGGTTGCAGGGCCTGCTCTACACGCTCTACCCCTGGGAGGCCGCGCCGGAGTACACCGAGGGCTGGGAGACCCGGCTGCACAACCTCCGGGCACTGGCCCAGCGCGCCGCGGCCTTTGGCATCGGCGTCTACCTCTACCTCAACGAACCCCGCGGCATGCCACTCTCCTTCTACGATACGCATCCGGACTGGAAGGGCGTCGAGTTCCCGAGCCTGGGCGTCGCGGCGCTGTGTACCTCACAACCTGCCGTACTCGACTATCTGCGCCAGAGCACGGCTTTCGTGTTCAAACAGGTGCCAGAACTAGCCGGCGTCCTCACCATCAGCATGTCCGAAAACACCACCAGCTGCTACTCGCGCAGTAGTGCCCCTTCCTGCCCACGCTGTTCGAAGCGGACCGCTCCCGAGGTAGTGGCCGAGGTGAACCGGGCGATTGCCGAGGGCGTGCATAGCGCCAAGCCGGAAGCCCGGGTGATCGTCTGGACCTGGGCCTGGCCGCTGGAATGGGCCAGCCAGGCGGTCGACCTGCTACCGAGCGACGTCGAGCTGATGTGCGTCAGCGAGGAAGCCCTGCCGACCCTCGTCGGCGGCGTCGCCGCGCAGGTGCGCGACTACTCGATCTCGCAGGTCGGTCCCGGCCCGAAAGCCCTGCCGTTGTGGGAACAGGCGCATCGCCGCGGACTCAAGACCGTGGCCAAAGTCCAGCTCAACACCACCTGGGAGTGCTCCGCCGTGCCCTGGCTGCCAGCGTTTGACCTGGTCGAAGAGCACTTGTGCAAGCTGAAGGCAGCGAAGGTGGACGGACTGATGCTGAGCTGGACGGTGGGTGGCTACCCGTCGCCCATTCTGGAGCTGCTGGTGCGCCCCGCCGACGAGGTCATTCTCGCCCGCTTCGGTGCGGCCGTGGCGCCGCGAGTGCGCGCGGCCTGCCAGCAGTTCAGCCAGGCGTTTAAGGAGTTTCCCTTCCATATCAGCGTGCTCTACACGGCCCCGCAGAACGCCGGACCGCGGAATCTGCTCTACGCCGAACCGACCGGATACCGTGCCACCATGGTCGGCATCCCCTACGACGATCTCACCGCCTGGCGGGCGGTCTACCCCGAAGACGTGTTCGAGGAGCAGTTCCGCCAGCTCAGCGAGCGGTGGCTTGCTGGCCTGGAAAGCCTGCGCGCCTGCGCCGCCGAGGTCGAGCCCGGTAAGCGCGCCCATTTCGCCGATCTGGAGTGCGTGGCAAGCGCGGCCTGGTGCCACTTCCGCAGCAGCTACTGCCAAGTGGCTTTCGTGCGGCTGCGCCAGCAGACCGACCCAGAGTCCCGCCGACGTCTGCGGGCCCTGCTGGACGAGGAAATCGCCGTGGCCCGGCACTTGCACGACCTCTGCCGGCAAGACTCCCGCATCGGCTTCGAGGCCACCAACCACTACGCCTACACCCTCAACGACATGCGCGAGAAAGTCCTCAACTGCGAAGACCTGAAGCGCCGCTACGTGGACGAGGCCTGAGTCTGCGGCTCGAAGCGGAAGGCGAGATGGGGGACGTCCTTACCGGCGGCGCGCCACTGCATCTCGAACTCCGTCTGGATGTCCGCGATGTCCGCAATCGCCTGCGGGTCCTCGCGCAAACTCGGGTACGCCGCCAGGATACGTCGCCAGTCCGCCAGGTACGGCAGGTGGTCGGTGGACAGGTGTAGCACCCCGCCCGGCTTGAGCAGGCGCGCCAGCCGTCCGACGAAATCCGTGGTCACCAGGCGCTTGATGCGATGACGCTCCTTGGGCCAGGGGTCCGGGCAGAGCAGGTGGATGCGGTCGATGCAGGCGTGCGGCAGCAGGTAGGACGCCAGGTCGAGGTTGTCGGCGCGCAGGAGGACGAGATTGGCCAGGCCGCGATTCGTGACCTTGCGATCGAGGCGGCGCAGGCGTCCCAGCATGACGTCGCTGCCGAGCACGAGACGATCCGGGTAGCGCCGGGCCAGTTCAAGCGCGAGCCGACCCTTGCCGCAGCCCATGTCCAGCTCGATGGCGGCCGGGGTGCGACCGCAGGTCGGGTCGATGACCTGATAGGTGCCTGTGAGAATCTCGATCATGCGACCGGCCGCAGGCCGCCGATAAAGTCCTTCATCCGTACCATGGCTTCCTCGATGTCGTCGAGGCCAGTGGCATAGGCGCAGCGCACGAAGCCTTCGCCACAAGCGCCAAAGGCGCTGCCAGGCACCACGGCCACCCTCTTCTCCTGTAACAGACGCTTGGCGAAGTCCCGGCTGGAGATGCCGGTGGAACGGATGCAGGGGAAGGCGTAGAAGGCGCCGCGCGGTTTGAAGCACGGCAGGCCCATCTCGTTCAGGCGCTTGACGATGACATTGCGGCGCTGTTCGTATTCGAGGCGCATCTCTTCGCGAGCCCGGGCTCCATTGCGGAGGGCTTCCAGGGCCCCGGCCTGGGCCACGCTGGAGGCGCAGAGCATGGAGTACTGGTGGATCTTCATCATGGCTTCGATCAGCTCCTGCGGCCCGCAGGCGTAACCGAGGCGAAAGCCGGTCATGGCGTCAGCCTTGCTGAAGCCATTGAGCAGGATGGTGCGTTCGCGCATGCCAGGCAGCGCCGCGATGCTCGGGGAGCGCGCTTCGTAGTTGAGCAGCTCGTAGATCTCGTCGGTGATCACCAGCAGATCATGCCGGATGGCCAGGTCGGCCAGGCGCTGTTTGACCTCGGCCGTCAAGCCGGCGCCGGTGGGGTTGTTGGGAAAGTTCAGCAGCAGCACCCGAGTCCGCGGCGTGATCGCCGCCTCGACCGCCTCCGGCCGCAGGGCGAAATCCTCTTCGGGCCGGGTGACGACCGGCACCGCGACGGCATGAGCCATCGTGATGCTGGGCGCATAGGAGACATAGCAGGGCTCGTGGTAGATCACCTCGTCGCCGGGATTGAGCACGGCGCGCAGAATGAGGTCAAGCCCCTCGCTCACGCCGACGGTGATGATGCATTCCCGTTCCGGCGAGTAGCTCGGGCCAAACTGCTCCTCGACGAAGCTGCACACAGCCCGCCGCAGGCTGAGGTAGCCAAGGTTCGAGGTGTAGGCGGTCTGGCCTCGCTTGAGGGCGTAGATGGTCGCTTCGCGGATATTCCAAGGCGTCACGAAATCCGGTTCGCCGATGCCCAGGGAAATCACGTCCTTCATGGACTCGACCAGATCGAAGAAATCCCGGATGCCGCTGCGGGGTAGCCCCGCGATGTGCCGGGCCACCCACTTAGGGGCTGATTTTGAGTCGCTCATAGGGCAGTTCCTCGCGCAGCTCTACTCCGGCTTCTTTGTACTTCTTCAGGATGAAATGGGTAGCGGTGGCCTTGACCCCGTCCTGCGAGGCGAGTTTACTGGCCACAAAGCGGGCCACATCCTGCAGGGACTGGCCCACCACCTCGAGGCGCAGGTCATAACGTCCGCTGACCAGATAGACCGAATGCACCTCCGGGAAACGGGCCAGCGCCATGGCGACATTGTCGAAGCCGCCGTCGCGCTCGGGTTGGACCTCGACCTCGATGATGGCGCGCACCTCGCCGTTGGTGATCTTGTCCTCGTCGACCACCACGCTGTAGCCCATGATCAGCCCGTCACGCTCCATGTGGGCGATGGTCCCCTCGACCTCCACGGCGGTGGACTGCAAGCGGTCGGCAATCTCGGCGGCGGACAGGCGGCCATTCTGCCGCAACAGCCGCAGGATGCTTCTGGCGTAGTCGGTGGGGTTCATGGCTCCTCCTGATCACGACTCTGCAAGCGTACAAGCCGCCGCGCTCAACCAACGCCTCGCGGCGCCGACGGTGGATAGGGCCCCACGAGCAAGGCCGGCGTGCCTACTTCGCCGGGATCTTCAGTTTCTGTCCGACACGTATGATGTTGCCTTTGATCCCGTTGGCACTGCACAGGACGGCGGGGGTGATGCCGAAGGCTTTGGCGATGGCGCCGACGGTATCGCCGGTCTGGACGGTGTACTCCTGGGCGGCGGCGGCCGAGGCCGCGCGCGAAGATTCGGCCGACTGTTGCACCCGGTTGAGATTGCGGGCCATCTCGTCGGCCAGGTTGCCGGTGAGCTTGGTCATGGCCTTCGTCTGATCCTGGGCCAGCTTCTCCTTGAAGGAAGACATGTCATTGCGCCAGGCACCATCGGCGGTGTTCACCCGCGAGTCGAGAGCCGCGACCAGGCTGCGCAGCTTTTCGATCTCCTGGGCGCGGGCGCTGTTCTCCTGGCGCAGTTCATCGATGGCGGTGTAGAGCTGTTTCTGACTCTCCTGGAAGGCATGGAGATCGGCACGCAAGGCGGCGACGTCGCGGTTCGCCCGTTCGGAATCCTGGAGCAGGGTCTGCTGCTGGGTTACCTGCTGCTGCGCCTGCAAGTCCGGCTCTTCGCCGACGTACATGGACTCGCAGCCCGGCATCAGGGCAGCCACGCCACCGATGACGGCTGCCATTCCCACGGCCTTCCAGGTCAGACGCTGCATGGTCATACTCCTCACTGCGAACGCCCGCATTGATCGCCGACTCCGGCAGGCGCTTCCACCCGGCTTTCCACCCGCCTTGCCGCGTGCTAGGTTACCCGGCCTGAACGGCCTCGCGGCGCAACCCTTCAAACATAGTGCGGCAACTCGTGCTTGGAAAGCGCGGTGGCGGGACAAGGGCGTAGGTCAGTTCCGTAGGGGTTTGCCTGTGTGAGAACCGCAGAAGGTCGAATGACCAAGACCCAATGACGACGTGCAGAATCACCGGCACGGCAACCGCGGTTCTCATTCCGGTATGTCCGGCCCCAGCCGGGGGCCCCGCTGAACCCTGAACCCTGAACCCTGAACCCTGAACCCTCAGGGCCATTCGATTCTCAATTCTGTCAACCACAGAGAACACAGAGAGCACAGAGAATAACGCGCTGGAGAAGAACAAGTTATGTGTATATGATCCATCCTCTATTGCCACCCTCTGTGACCTCTGTGTCCTCTGTGGTGAAAGAGTCGAGTGTAGTAGAATCGAATGGCCCTGCTGAACCCTGAACCCTGAACTCGGAACTCGGGAACGATACCGTTTTCGCTGCCGACCCCGGGAGGATGCTTGTGCCGATGGATCAGAATACGTCCAGCCTGCCCCCGAAAGCGGACCGCCGGGCCGCGCTACTGCTGCGGCAGGTGGAGGCGGCTCTGAGTGAGAGGCTGGGGTCAGTGGGTGGGGAAGGCCCGGCGGCGCGGGCGGCGTCCGGCGCCATGGCGCACCAGGTGCTGATGGTCATTCTGCGACGGCGGGCAACGCTGGACTGGCTGATTGGCCGGGCCAGCAGCGGCCAGACGCGGGAGCGAGTGCGCCGGGTGCTGTGGTGGGCTCTGGCCGAGGCCTTGTTTCTCGACGGTCTGCCGGTGCCCGTGATCGTGGATACCGCGGTCGAGGACCTGAAACTACACAGCCGCGGCGAGGGAGCTTTTGCCAATGCGCTGCTGCGGCGCCTTCTGGGGCCGGGTCGGGCGGCGGTTCTGGCGACGGTGCAGTCCGAGGCGCCGGCGTGGGTGCGCCTGGATCTCGGCGAAGCTCTGTATGCCGCCTGGTCGTGCCGACTGCCGCCGGCGACCCTGGCGGCGACTGCGGCAGCGCTGCTGGAGCCCGCGCCTCTGGTCGCACGACTGCGCCAGGGGGCCGACCCAGGCGGAGCCGCGGGTCTCGAAGCGCTGCCGGCGGTGGACTGGGCGCCGAGCGCGGCGTTGTACCGTTGCGTCGACGCGCCTGCCTTCCTGGCTTCACCCGCCTGGCAGCGCCGGGCCTTTTACCTACAGGATGCCTCGACTCTGCTGGCCCCGGCGCTCATGGCGGTGCGGGAGGGGGAGCGCGTCGTCGACCTCTGCTGCGCGCCCGGCGGCAAGTCGGTGCTGCTGAGCGAGGCAGCAGGTCCCAGCGGGAAGGTGGACTGCGTCGACCGTTCAGCTGAACGCATGGCGCGCGTCCGTGAAAACCTGGGGACAGCGGCAAATGTCAGGCTGCTGGTGGCGGACGCCCGCTGCACCCCTTTCGCCAATGGCGCCTTCGATGCCGCGCTGCTGGACGTGCCCTGCAGCAATACCGGGGTGGTGCGTCGTCGGCCGGATGTGCGTTGGCATTTCAGCGCCGCGAGTCGAGACGAATTGGCGATCGAACAGGCACAGATACTGGCGGCAGCCGCGCGGCTGGTGCGGCCTGGAGGTCGGCTGGTGTACAGCACCTGCAGCCTGGAACCCGAGGAGAACGGGGCCGTGGTTCAGGGCTTCCTGGCCGAGCGGCCCGGGTACAGCCTGGAGGTCGAGCGGCTGCTGCTGCCCGGCCACGATCACGATGGCGCCTACGCGGCACGGCTCAGGCGCCGCGATTGATGCCGAGGGGGAAGCCGCCCATGACAGATCGAGTGGGAGCGCGACCGCCGACCGCCGCCGGGATCGCTACAGCGCTGGCGCTGGCGAGCGCCGTGGCGTTCTGCCAGGAACTCGGCGGGCCGGTGACGCTGGGCCCGCGGCGGGAGCTGTTCGTCGACCAGGCTCTCATCGAAAAGCTGGAGGGCGCGGCGCAACTGCGGCTGCATGCTCCGACGCCCCAGGGGATCGCCATCACGCACGACGCCCCCTGGGAGGGCAATACCAGCGCCTACCATACGGTCTTCCGCGATGGGCCAATCTGCCGTCTGTACTACCGCGCCTCGCATTTTCCGGACTCGGCGCCAACCGTGAAAGAGGCCCATCCTGAGTTCGTCTGTTACGCCGAAAGCCCCGATGGCGTGCGCTGGACCAAGCCTGACCTGGGCCTGATCGAGTTCAAGGGCTCGAAACAGAACAACATCGTGTGGAACGGCCCAGGCACTCACAACTTTGCGCCGTTCCGTGACACGCGCCCGGGCTGCCCGCCGGAAGAGCAGTATAAGGCCCTCGCCCTGGGGGAAGGCGGCCTGCTGGCATTCGCCTCGGCCGAGGGTCTGCGTTGGCGCCTGCTGACCGACAAGCCGGTCATCACCAAGGGCGCCTTCGACTCGCAGAACCTGGCCTTCTGGGACCCGGTGCGGGAATGCTATGTGGATTACCACCGGGCCTCGGTGGACGGCGTCCGGGCGATCATGACCTCGACGTCGTCTGACTTCCGCACCTGGACCGACCCCGTCGCCCTTACCTACCCGGAAGGCACTCCGACCGAGCACCTGTATACCAACCAGATACTGGCCTACCCGCGCGCCCCGCAGTTCAAAGTCGGGTTCCCAAAACGCTTCCTGCCGGAACGACGGGCTCTGGGCAACCGGATGTCAGGCTTGTCCGATGGCGTGTTCATGAGCAGCCGGGACGGGCAGTTCTTCCGGCGCTGGCCAGAGGCCTTCATTCGTCCCGGGCCGCAGCGCGAGCGCTGGGTGAACCGCAACAACCTGACCGCCTGGGGCCTGATAGAGACGGAGTCGGCACTGGCCGGCTGTCCTCCGGAGCTAAGCCTGTACTCGACCGAAGGCTACTACGAAGGCGATGCTTGCCGGCTGCGCCGCTTCACGCTGCGCCTGGACGGCTTCGTTTCGGTACAGGCGCCCATGGCTGGCGGCGGGCTGCAAACCCGGCCGTTCACCTTTGCCCTCGCGGCGCCAGGTACCGCGGCTCCGGCTGCGGCGGAGGTTGTGACCGGGCCGCTGGTTCTGGAGACGGAGCGAGCGCTTCGGGGGGCGACATCGCTGCGCTTCCTGGACGCGGCGGTCGTGCGCCTTCCCTCCACGCAGGAGCTCGGCAAGGCGTTCACCCTGGCCATAACCCTGCGCAGCGTCCCCGCCGGACATCGGCGCCTGTTCTCTGCGTATGATGGCGGCGCGATCAAGCCCGGCGACCGCGAGCTGATCCTCGATCTGGCCAGCGGCGACCTCAAGGGCTATGACTGGGGGTTGCGCTTCATGTATGACGGCCTGGTCGTCTCCGTGCCGCCGACCGCCTTGCCGGAGTGGGGCAGTCTGGCGGCGGACAAGGCCTGCCAGGTGGCGGCGACCTGGGATGACGGGGTGGTCTGCCTGTACGTCAATGGCCGCCCAGTCGCCCAAGGCGGCGCGGCCGGCGGCGGCGCCGTCAGGCTGCGGCTCGGCGACCTACATCTGGGCGAAGACTACCCACCCACCAGCCTGCTGAACGAGCCCCTGCTGGGCGTTGTCGATGACATCCTGGTGCTCAGACGGGCCTTAAGCGCGGTCGAGGTCGAGCGTTTGGCTGGCACGGGGCCTGACTTCCTCACGGCGGCTGGTGAGGCGGGCGTGCTCTACACCGTCGAAGGCGACCGGCTGGGCTTGCTCACCGACCGGCTGACTGCCGACGGCGTGGCCGATGCTGACTTCGAAACCCAAGGGGGCCCGGAACCCGGCGCCTGCCAGTTGCTGCTGAACTGCGCCACCTCGGCGGCGGGGAGTCTTCGCGTCGAAGTGCAGGACCCGGACGGCAAGGCGTTGCCTGGCCTCACGCTCGACGCCTGTGACCTGATCTATGGCGACGCCATCGAGCGGGTCGTCTCGTGGCAACGCCGTACGGAGCTCAAGGAACTGGCAGGCACGCCGGTGCGCCTGCGCTTCGAACTGCGGGACGCCGACCTCTACGCCTTGCGCTTCGGTCGGCCGGAAGTCCGGCCGCACCCCTGAAGCGGCTCCAGCGGTGTCCCCCTTGCCTTCCGGCGGTGGGGGTTGCGCGGGGCGCAAGTCAGCTCCGTAGGGGTTTGCTTGTAGGAGACTTGCAGCAACCTCGTATGACCCAAACCGCTTCCCATTCCGCCCCTCGTCCGCCGCGGCGGACGAAGGGCGTTGGAGGGCGCCGCTGCGTCGGCGCCGCGGC